>JAPPCR010000022.1 GCA_028875725.1 Acidobacteriota bacterium | reverse complement strand
CGCCTGCGGCGGATCGAGGTAGAGGGCTGGCATCGCCGGAGGGATCGCCGGCGCGGTCCGGTGGAACGTGGCGATGTCGGCCGCCGGGAGGGGATCCTGGGGCGGGGGATCGTCGGTGCCGATGGCCGCGCGGACGGCTGCCACGTCGACCGAGGCGTCCGCCTCGAGCGCCAGCGCGGCGGCGGAACCTGCGAACGAGCCCGGGCTGCGGGCGATCACGACGACCCGCCACGGATCGGCCGAGCCTCGGCCGCGGTGAGCGGGGGAGAACGCGGCGATCCGGGTGCTCGCGGCGTGGGCGTCGATCAGGCCGGCCCGGTCGTCGAGCGGGAAGACGTCTCCGGGCGTTCCGATACGCGCCGTGACGGCGCCGGGGACGAAGCTGCCGAGGTCGATCAGGGCGGTGAAGCGCTCGCCGGGTTCGAGCTCGAGTTGCCGGCGGATGCGGATCGTCTCGGAGTCGGCGACGGTCAGTTCGACCGGCACCTGACCATCGGCCGGATCGGTCGCCAGGATCTCGAGCAGCGCCTCCGGACCCGCGGCGCGGGTCGCGGGCGGCCGGGTCGCGAAGCGGACGATGCCGGCGTTTCGGGCCGGGGCGAGGACGGACACGGTGTGCTTCTCCGTCCCCGGGTCGACGATCGGCGCGTACGGCCCGACCCCGTCGGTGAACACATGAACCCGCCGGGCGGTGGGGATCGCCGGCTCCGTGTCGGCTGCGTTCGAGAGCGTTTCCGGCGGGCCGGAGAGGAGCGCCAGCACCTCGGCGGAAGTCAAGGGAGTCGGATCCGCGTTCACGGTGAAGCGGCTGCCGACTTCGGCCTCGGCAACGATCCGACGCGCCTCGGCCGCGGCCAGTTCGATCCGGCTGGGGCCTCCATTCGGCAGACCTGCCTGCATCGTCGGCGACGGGTCGAAGGCCAGGGCGATCGGATCGCCGCCGCCGGGCTGCAGCCAGGGCGCCCGGCTTGCCGCGACCGACAGGAGACCGGCGACCGCCGTGGCCAGGAGCAGCGAGAGCAGCCAGCGCAGGCGGTCGCGCCGCCGCTTGCGCGCCGCCAGCAGGCGCCGCCAGAGCACCGTTGAGGCGACTGGCAGCGCCTGCGCGGTGGGCCGGATCAGGTAGATCGCCAGCACCAGCAGGGCGGCGACTCCGAGCGGGATCCAGAAGGGCATCTCAGCGGCCCCGGCTCAGCAGGCCGCGGCGCAGGGCGCCCAGCGCCAGTTTCTCGAAGGACGCCTCGACCGGGGCGTGGATGAAGGACCAGCCGCGGGCGGTGCAGCGGGCGCGGATCTCCTCGCGGTGGGCCTCCGCCTCCCGCTCCAGGCGGTGGAGCAGGTTTGGGGCGCCGTGAATGCGGAGCGAGTCGCCCGTTTCGCTGTCGACCAGGGTCGTGTCGCGGTCGAGCGGCGCCTCGAGATCGCGGTGATCGGTGACCTGGATGACCGCCACATCGTGCCGGAGCGGCAGCAGGAGGTCGAGGCCGCCCTCCGTCGTGTCGGAGAGGAGGTCCGAGATCACGATGACCAGGCCGCGGCGGCGGCCGGCCGCGAAGACCTCCCGGACCGTGCGGTCGAGGTGTGTCTCGCCGCCGGTGTCGAGATTGGCGAGATAGTCGAGGGCGCGCCACACCTGGCGGGAGCCGTGGAGCGGGCCGAGAACCTGGTGCACATGGCCGGAGTACGGCGCCAGGGTGACCCGGTCGAGGGTGGCCAGGGCGATGTAGGTCAGGGCCGCCGCTATCCGGCGCGCCGCGTCGAACTTGCGGCGGCCGGCGAGACCAGGCGTCGGCGCCATGGAGTGGCTGCAGTCGAGCAGGATGTAGACGGCGAGGTCGCCGTGTTCCTCGAACATCCTCAGCAGCAGCCGGTCGAAGCGCAGGTAGGCGCGCCAGTCGAGGTGGCGCACGTCGTCGCCTTCGACATAGGGGCGGTAGTCCGCGAACTCGAGCCCGGAGCCGAGGTGGCTGGCGCGGTGCTCCCCCTTGAAGCCGCCGGCGGGTACGCGCCGGGTGAGAAGGCGCAGGCGCTCCAGCCGGGCGAGGAAGGCCGGCTCGAAGGCGAAGACGGAGTGGTCGGCCACGGCTCGGAGCTTGGAGCCCGCCCGCTCAGCCCTCGGGCACGCTGTCGATCAGGTCCTGGAGCAGCTCGTCGAGGTCGACCCGTTCGGCTTCGCCCTCGAAGTTCATCAGGACGCGGTGTCGCAGGGCGGGGAGCGCCACGGCTCGGATGTCCTCGCGGGACACGTTCGGCCGGCCACGGATCAGCGCGTGGACCTTGGCGCCGAGCACCATCGCCTGGATGCCGCGCGGGCTGGCGCCGATGCGGATGTAGCGACGCACCGCTTCCGCGGGATGTTCGCCCTCGGGCCGGGTCGCCAGCCCCAGCCGGATCGCGTAGTCCTGGACCGGCCGCGCGATCGGTGCCAGACGGGCCGCGTGCCGCATGGCGATCACCTGCTCGGCGGTCCAGAGAGCTTCGGCCTCCGGGACGTGTCCGGAGGTGGTGCGGTCGAGGATGGTGTGCAGCTCCTCGGTCGCCGGATAGGTCATCCGCAGCTTGAACAGGAAGCGGTCGAGCTGCGCCTCGGGCAGGGGATAGGTGCCCTCCATCTCCAGCGGGTTCTGGGTGGCGAGCACGAAGAACGGCGGATCGAGAGGGCTCGTCTCGCCGCCGACCGTGACGGTCGTCTCCTGCATCGCCTCGAGCAGCGCGGACTGGGTCTTCGGCGTGGCGCGGTTGATCTCGTCGGCGAGCACCAGGTTCGCGAAGATCGGGCCGCGTTCGAAGACCAGCCGCCGGCCTCCGGTCTCGTCCTCGCGGAGGACGTGGGTGCCGACGATGTCCGCCGGCATCAGGTCGGGCGTGAACTGAATGCGGTTGAATCGGAGGTGCAGCGCCTGGGCCAGGGTGCGCACGAGACGGGTCTTGCCGAGGCCGGGGATGCCTTCGAGCAGGACGTGGCCATCCGCCAGCAGGCCGATGATCGCTCCGTCCACGACCTCCTCCTGGCCCACGATCACCTTGCCGATCTCGCTGCGCAGGCGGCTGCAGCGGTCCGCGAACTCGGTCAGTTGCAGGGCGAGATCGTCCGCGGTCCGGGGCTGGGCGGTGTCGTTCACTCCCCGTCCTCCTCGGCTGCGGCCTCCAGCGCTTCCAGGTAGCGGCGTACGGATTCCCGGTGGCGCCAGGCGATCGGGTGGCGGGCTGCCGGCAGGTCTCCGCCTGAGGCCGCGGCTTCGCCGGCAGCGCCGGTGGCGGGCCCGCGCATGGCCACTTCCGCGGCGCGGAACTGGGTGGCGCTCGTCGTGGTCAGGGGGCGCCGCTCGATCTCCTCGATCGACTCGATCAGCGCCGTCTCGAGCGCCTGTTCGAGGCTGAGAGCGGGGACGAGGAGATCGCCGAAGGGATCGACCATCTCCTCCTGCGGGCCGGTGCCGACGCCGGCCGCGGCGCCGTCGGCTTCGCCGTCGCTCGAGCCCGGTTCGTCGCTGATCGCGGCCGCCGCGCCACTCTCGCCGCCCGATCCCTCGCCGTCTTCCACCGGCTGGCCGCCCGAGCCGTCGCCCTCGCCGGCCTCGGCGCCGGGCTCTGCCCCTTCGCCGCTGCCCTCCGTGCCGGGGGCGGTTCCCTGTTCTTCCTCGCCGGTTCCCTCGCGGTTGTCGAGTTCACGCATCAGGTCGGCGCCCGTCTCCGGGTCCGTCCCGTCGGTCAGGGCGTTGGCCGCCGCGTCGCCGCCCTCCGCCGTCGCGTCGAGGGCTTCGGCCTCCGCGCCGTCGCCGAGGCTGCCGTCTGCGGCGTCCGTCGCGTCGCCGCTCCGGGCGCCGTCGTCGGCGTTGGGCTCGCGGAGGCGCAGGGTCACGAGGGGCAGGTCGCTGAGCCGCACGTCGAATTCCGGAACGCCGGGCATCCGGTTGGGATCGTCTTCGAGCAGCGCGGCCGCTTCGAAGCCGGGCGGGAGTTCTCCTGCCGCGTCGCCGTTCATGGCTGCTGCCAGGGCCTCGCCGACGAAGGAGCGGGGCAGCGCCACCGGCAACAGCAGGACGAGGCAGATGCCGACGGAGGGAAGGGCGCTGCCCGGAACGAGCCGCGGCACGGTCTGCCGGGGACCCGTGCCTTCGAGCCCTGCCACCGCCCGCTCGAGGACGAGGGCGATCCAGGGCAGGGGCCAGACGGTGCCGTCGCTCTCCCGCCGCCGGTCGGCGCGCGAGTCGTCCAGCCGGTACTGCATCTCCAGAGCGGTGGCGGCGACGTCATGCAGGTCGCCGGCCCGGTCGACTGCCCGGGCGGCGGCGGGAAGGTCGCGGCCCAGCGCCGCCGCCTCCCGCAGGCCGAGCAGGAGAAGAGCGGCGCCGCCGGCCCAGGACGGCCAGAACGCGGTGTCGGCGCCTCCCGCGGCCCCGAGTCCGAGGAGCCAGGTCGCGAGCAGCCACAGGCAGGCGGCGGGCGCGAACCAGGTCAGGGTCTTGAGCGCTCGGTTCAGACGCAGCCGGCGGTCGGTGGCTTTGAGGCCGCGCAGCAGCCGGCCGCGCAGTTCCGCGGCGTCGGCCTCCGCGGCCGTCGTGCGATCCGTGCCGGATGGCCTCAATTCGGTTCCCAGAGCGCGATGCCGCCGGCCTGCTTGCCGATATCGATCTGGGCCGCGCGCCGGAACGCGCCGTTGTCGTAGACCTCGACGACCCCCGGTTCGCCGCCGACCCCTTCGACGGTCACCAGGCTGAAGCGTCCATCCGAAGTGATGACGACGCCGTGGGGGATACGGCGCGTCGTGGAGACCCGGGCGACTTCCCGGCCCTCGTCCAGGTCCCAGAAGCCGACCGCGTCGCCCTTCTTGTAGGTGACCACCAGCAGTCGCTCGTCGGGGCCCACGGCGGCGTTGTAGGGACCGGGGGCGGGAGTCTCCAGTCGCCGGGAGACCTTCCAGTCGCCCGTGTCGACCTCGTAGATGGCGTTGCCCGAGAGCGCCGTGACATAGACCATGCCGCCGCTGGTGGGCGGCGTGACCCACGACGGCTCGACGACCGGCTGGCCGTGGGCGCCGTGCCCGGCCGCGGCGTCCGCGTGACCGCCGTGTCCCGCGTGGCCGCTGGTCGAGTGCGCGGCCCGCCCCAGCTTCAGGCGGCGGCCGACCTCGAAGCGCAGCGCGTCGACCTCGACGAGCTCGTCGTCCATCATGTTCGCGCTGTAGAGCTTCCGGCCGTCGCGACTGAACCGGGCGCCGTGCGGCATGGTCCCGCTCTCGAACTGCGCGATCTCGGTCATCGTCGACGTTTCGACGACGGAGATCGTGCTCGGCACGTGGTCGCCGTAGAAGTCCGAGTTGACGACGAAGAGCAGCCCGGTGGTGGCGGCCACGTCGAGGGTGGCGGGGAACATGCCGACCTGCACGTCGCCCAGCCACTCGTCGGTCCCGGTCTCGTACTTGTGGATCGAGCCGAACGGGTTGCCGTGGGCGATCGACACGTACCAGTAGCGGCCGCCGGGCGAGATGTTGATGCCGTGCGGACCTTCCGTTTCGGCCGGGAAGCTGCCGACGGTGATCGTCTTCGTCACTTCGATCCCGGAGGGTCCGAAACGGACGAGAGCCACCTGGTCTTCCGACTCGGCGCAGACGTAGGCGTAGTACTCGCGGGACGGCGGTCTGAGGTCCGACTCCGCGTGGAGGGCGGAACCCGCGAAGACGGAAAAGGCGAGAAGCAGCGTTGGGAGCGCAGCCGTCCGCGGCTGCCGGCAAGTCGACATGTGCATCCCAGGCCTCCGGGTACGCCCCCGTCGGGGCCTAGTGCGGCTCTCCGATGATCCGGTTCGGGTCTTCGGGATCCTTGAGCTTGACCGCCCACAGACCCGAGTGCCAGTCGGAGAAGAAGATGTGGCCCTTGTACGGCTGCGGGCCCCAGACGAAGGGAGAGTTCGGCACGAGCGCCTGGCTGTCGTAGGGCAGGAACATGCCGATCTCGCGGCCCTGCCGGTAGAGATCTCCGCGCAGCTCGCCGGAGACGTCGACGACGCGAAGGCCGCCGTTGTAGTAGGCGACGTACATGATGTCGTCTTCGATCCAGAGGTTGTGGGTGCCGGCTTCGGGCACCTGGTAACGGGCGACCTCGCGGGGGTTCTCCCAGTCGTCCCAGGAGATCACGTGGATCCAGCCGGCGGCCCTTGGCGGCGCCGCCCTCGGGTCCCGCCCCAGCTCGCCGTAGGGGAAGGCCTCGTCGCCGGCGAAGACGTAGAACTTGCCGGTCGACTCGCTGCGGTAGGGGTAGGCGGCGTGGTTCCAGCCGCTCGGATAGGCATAGCTGCCGAGCTTGACCGGGTTGTTCGGCGCGCCGCCCATGCCGGCGCCGCCGACGTCGATCGCGACCACGCCGTCCTCCCAGTTGGAGCTGAAAGCGACGCCGTCAACGATCCAGACATCGTGGATCGAGTGTCCCGGCGTGTCGAGTTCGAAGCGGCCGACGCGGTGGGGCTGGGTCGGATCCTCGATGCTGATCACGTCGAAGCGGCGGCCGTTTGACAGGGCGTAGACGTGCTCCTCGTGGATGAACACGTTGTGGACTCCGCCCCGCAACTGGTCGTCGAACCGGGACAGGATGCGCACGCCCACCTGGGGTTCCGAGACGTCGAGAACGACGAAGCCATTCTTGCGGTTCGAGGCGCCCTCGCGGCTGATCACGGCGACCCGGCCGTCTTCGGAGACCTTGACGTCGTTCACCGTCCGCGCGTCGACGCGCACCGCGTCGATGAGCACGATGCTCTCCGGGTTCGTCACGTCCCAGATGTAGGCATGGCCCTCGGCGCCCCAGGTGCCGGTGATCGCGTAGTCCCGACCGTCCGTGCCCTCCCAGACCCAGAGGTCGGAGGTGCGGCGGTCGTGGACCTTGCCCTGGCCGACGAACTCGATCTCCTTGTTCACCCGCCGGGTCGTCACCCGCACCGGCAGGCTGTCGGAGTGGTTGCCGCCCAGCGCGGTCACGGTGTAGATGCCCGAGCGCTCGGCGACGAATGCGCCGTCCTGCTCGATCTGGGCGGTGGCGCCGGGGGCCAGGATGCGGTTGGCCGCCTGGCCGGCCACCAGGAAGCGGATGGGCAGATCCTCGACCTCGTTGCCGGAGGCGTCGCGACCGACCGCCTCGAACCAGACGACGTCGCCGGTGCGCGCTTCCTCCGCGGAGGCGGTCAGCTCGATGCGCTGCGTCGGGTTCCGTGCGATCTGGATCTCGACCTGGGAGGTCGCGTCCTCGGCGGTCGCGGTCAGGGTCGCCGTGCCGGGCGCCAGGAGGTCCAGACCTCCGAATCCGTCCGGCGCCGCGACGTCCGGGTTCGAGCTCGAGTAGGCGACCTCGACGTTGTCCCGCGCGACATCCGTGATGTCCACGACGCGGGCCTGCAACGTCAGGTGGGTGCCGCTGTAGAAGGCGCCGGGGAGTCCGACGATCTCGACGCTCTCGACCGGGGGATTCGGGATCGTCACGTCGACCTCGACCCGGAGCAGGGCCTCCGCCCGCCGCGGCTCGTCTTCCGCCTCCTTCGGCACAAGGGCGATGACCTTGACGTTGCCGGGACCGTGCGCTTCGACCTCGCCGGCCGGATTGACCCCGAGGCGCCGGCGATTGCGGGAGAAGAAGACGACATCGACACCCTCGATCGTCTCGCCGTTCTCGTCGACGACGGTGGCGGTCAGAGCGGCCTTGTCGCCGACCTCCAGGGTCAGTTCGGTGGGGGAGACCTTGAGCTCGGCGCCGGACGGGATCGGGGGCTTCTCTTCCTCTTCGGCGGCTTCTTCGCCCGTCTGTTCTTCCTCCTCCGGCGCGGGTTCGGCGGGTTCCTGGGCGGCGAGCGGCAGCGCCATGAACAGAACGAAGGCGGCAAGCCACGTTAACCGGATCGACGTACGGGTGCGGTTCTTGATCACGTTGGGACTTCTCCAGGAGATGCGGGGTGCGCGACGGGATCTGCCCTGAGGTTGAGCCGGCGCAGTCTATCAGCGGGCCGTGAAGCCCTGCGTCCGCCGGAAGCCGGAACGGAGGCCGCCGCAGCTACATGTGAATCGCCCGGCCGTGGACGGCCAGGGCCGCTTCCTTGACCGCCTCGGAGAGGGTCGGATGAGCGTGGCTGGTGAGGAAGAGATCCTCGGCCGAAGCGCCGAAACTGATCGCCGCCACCGCTTCGGCGATCAGGTCGCCGGCGTGGCTGCCCAGGATGTGGATGCCGAGGATCGCGTCTGTCTCGGCGTGGGCCAGGATCTTGACGAAGCCCTCGAGGCTCCCGGTGGCACGGGCGCGGCCGATTGCCCGGAACGGAAAAGCGCCTTTGCGGTAGGGGGTGCCGGCTTCCTGAAGTTGCTCTTCCGTCCTGCCGACGGAGGCGACTTCGGGTTCGGTGTAGACGATGCCGGGGATCGCGTCGTAGTCGATGTGGACGTGGCCGCCTGCGATGCCCTCGACGCAGGCCATGCCCTCCTCCTCGGCCTTGTGGGCGAGCTGCGGCCCCCCGATCACGTCGCCGATCGCGAACACGCCTGGCGTCGAGGTGGCGAAGCGCTCGTCGATCTGAATCAAGCCTCGGTCGTCGACGGCGACGCCCGCTTCCTCGAGCCCCAGACTGTCGCTGATCGGCGTTCGGCCGACCGCGACGAGAACGCGGTCGCAGTCGATCGGGTCGGCGCCGTCAACTTCGACGACGCAGCCCGTCTCGTCCTTGCCGCCCTTGACGTTCGCTCCGAGCACGCGGCTCCCGAGCCGGATGTCGAGACCCTGGCGGCGGAAGATCTTCTCGGCGGCCGCGGCGATCTCGGTGTCCGCGCCAGGCAGGATGCGGTCGAGGTACTCCAGCACGATGACGTTCGAGCCGAGCCGGTTCCAGACCGCGCCGAGCTCGAGGCCGATGTAGCCGGCGCCGATCACGACCAGGCGCTCGGGTACGGAGTCGTAGGCAAGGGCCTCCGTGCTGGTGCCGATGCGGTCGCCGTCGAGCTCGATGCCCGGCAGAGTGGCGGGGCGGGAGCCCGTGGCCACGATCACATTCCGGGCGTGCACCTCGTGCTCCTCCTGCTCGCCGGCGATGACGACCCTGCGCAGTTCGCCGTCGAGGCCCCCGAGGCGGGCCCGACCCTGGATGTGTTCGATCCTGTTCTTCTTGAGCAGCGACGAGACGCCGCGAGTGAGGGTCGTCACAACCCGGTCCTTGCGTTTCATCATCGCCGGCAGATCGAGGCCGATCTCGCCCGCGACGCCGCCGTGAGCCGCGAGTTCGCTGCGGGCCGCGACGAGGCGCTGGCTCGATTCGAGCAGCGCCTTGCTCGGGATGCAGCCCACCCGCAGGCAGACGCCGCCGGCCGCCGGATGCTCGTCCACGACAGCGGTGCGGAGACCAAGCTGCGCCGCCCGGATGGCAGCGACGTAGCCCCCTGGCCCGGCGCCGATAACGAGGAGGTCGACGGCACGGTCGGGCGCACGGGCGACAGGATCGGTATGGGACATAGGCGGTCGCTGGCCTCCTAGGGCTGGCAGGCTTCCGGAAACGCGCTCGCGTCCGCGATGGCGTTGGCGGCGACCCCTGGTTCGTTGGGGTACTCCCTGACCATGCCGGACACCGTGTCCGTCACTCGGATCATGTATCCGAGGTTCGTCGACGACGCGCCGAAGATCCAGACGTGGCCGTTGGTCGAGCAGCCATCCAGCACCTTGATCAGGATCTCCCAGTTGTCCTCGTCGAAGAATCGGAACAGGCCTGAGTCGTTCGTGCCCTCATGCACGACGCTGCCAGCGCCGCCGGTTCCGTCGATTCGCCACCAGTCGACCGTGATGGCGAAACGGGAGTCCCGCAGGCATAGCGTCTCGGTGTCCGCCTCGCAGGTACCGGCCGGTTCGCTTGCCTGAACCAGGAAGACGCGGGTCGTCTTCGACTCGGTGTCGGCGCCCGTCACCGTCAGGGTGACGGTGTAGAAGCCGGGAGAGGTCCAAGTCCAGGGGTGCCGGACCGTGTTCCGTCTCGACGGCCTTCCGGCTCCAAAGTCCCAGAGGCGCCGGGCGACGTCTCCGGAACTCGCGTCGGTGAACGTGACCTGCTGGCCGGTGCGGACGCGGCAGGGATCGTCAGGGCAATCGATGTCTACGGTGAACGCGGCTTCCGGCGGCATCGGCGGCGGCGGCGGTGGCGGCGGTGGTGGCGGTGGTGGCGGTGGCGGCTCGGGCGGCGGTGGCGGCGGCCCTCCTCCTCCGGGCGGCGGTGGCGGCGGTGGCGGTGGCGGTGGCGGGGGTTGGGTCGTTTGAAGAACGAACGTCAGCGTTGCCATCGGCGAGTTCGAGAACTTCCCCTGTCCCTTGATGCTCGTGATCGTTCCCTGCGGGCTGGTCGCCGTGTTGCCGAGCGAGAACTCCGTGCCGTTCTCGGTGCCGGCGTCGTAGGGAAACAGGTCCTGGCTGAACCGCGACCGCCAACCCTGGCTGTCCCGCAGCGACAGACCCGAAACGCCGACGAACCAGTCCGGACTGGGTCCGATCATCGACAGGAGCGTCACCAGGGGGTGGGTCTGGGTCGCTTCGATGGTGAAGGTCGTGCTTCCGGTCGCGCCGGACGGCGCGGACTCCTTGATCAGCGCCTTGCGGTTGGCGGCCGGGACCGCGTTGTACTCGCTCTCGAAGGTCGAGGTGGCGCCGAGTTCGGCGACGGCTTCCACGCCCGCGGTCGCCGTGCCGCCGGCCGTCCAGAACGTGACGCTGCTGTTGTGGACGGCGCCGATCAGCGTCGTGAAGTGAGCGCCCGCGACGACACCGTCCGGCGTGCTCGAGGTGTTCCATTTGCCCTCGAAGGTCACCTGGTAGGTCGCGGCGTCGGTACCCTGAGCGTCCGTTTGCATCGGCAATCCGAACGCCAGCAGAAGCGCGGCGGCGAGCACGGCGAAGCGCGGTTCACGAATCCGGGGCATCGAGTTGTCTAGACCTCGATCAGCATCCGCGCCGGGTCCTGGATCGCCTCCTTGATCCGGACCAGGAAGCTCACCGCTTCGCGGCCGTCGACGATGCGGTGGTCGTACGTCAGGGCGACGTACATCATCGGGCGGACCACTATCTCGCCGCCCTCGACCATCGGCCGGTCCTGGATCGCGTGCAGGCCGAGGACGCCGCTCTGGGGCGGGTTGATGATCGGGGTGGAGAGGAGGGAGCCGAAGATGCCGCCGTTGGTGATCGTGAAGGTGCCGCCCTGGAGTTCGTCGATTCGGATGCGGCCTTCCCGGGCGCGCCCGGCGAAGTCGGCGATCCGGGCTTCGATTTCGGCGAAGGACAGCCTCTCGGCGCTGCGCAGGACCGGCACCATCAACCCGCGGTCGGTACTCACCGCAATGCCGATGTCGTAGTAGTTCCGGTAGATGATGTCCGTGCCGGAGATCTCCGCGTTGAGGCGCGGGAAACGGCGCAGGGCATCGACGGCTGCCTTGACGAAGAAGGACAGGAAGCCGAGGCGGACGTCGTGCCGTTCGACGAAGGTGTCGCGGTAGCGCTTCCTGAAGTCGATCACCGCGGACATGTCGATCTCGTTGAAGGTGGTGAGCAGTGCCGCCTGCTGCTGGGACTCGACCAGGCGCTCGGCGATCCTGCGGCGGATCGGCGTCATGGGAACCCGTTCCTCGGCGCGGTCGCCGGCGGGCGGCGCGACGGTCGGCGCGGGGCCGACCGCGGGCGACACCGGCTGAGCCGGCGCGGGTGGAGCCGCTTCCGGTTCCGCCTCGGCCGGCGCCTTCGGCTCTGCTTCCCGGGCTGCCAGCCAGGCGGTCACGTCGCTCTTCAACAGTCGGCCGCCCTTGCCCGTGGAGGGAATGCGGGACGCGTCGAGCCCGTGCTCAGCGATCAGCCGGCGGGCGGCCGGCAGGATGCGTCGCTCTTCGGCCGCGGCCGGTGCGTCCGCCTCGGCAGTCTGGACGGGCGCGGGGGGAGGGGGTTCCGGGGCCGGCACCGGGGCCGGCGGGGCTGGCGGTGCCGACGGTTCGGCGCTGGCGAGCAGGTCGCCCTGGGCGCCTCCCGTTGCAGCCGTCGCTTCGGTCGACGCGGACGCGGTGCTCGGAGCGGCGACCTGAGCAGCGGCCGCGCTCGCGGCGACTGCGCCTTCCTCGATCCGTGCGATCACCGCCCCGATCGGCACCGTCTCGCCCTCCGCGCAGACGATCTCGGACAGGACGCCGGCTACCGGACACGGCATCTCGACGGTCACCTTGTCCGTCTCGAGCTCCACGAGCGGATCGTCCCTGCCGATCGCTTCGCCCGGCTGTTTGATCCAGCGGAGGATCAGCGCTTCCGTGACCGACTCGCCGATCTCGGGGATGGTGACTTCGTACGTCATGCGGTGTGCCTTCGTGGGATTCTCACGCGGGGTCGGCCGACTCGCCGAACGCCGCCTCCATCAGTTGCTGCTGCTCCAGCTTGTGGCTGCTCGGAGAGCCGGTCGCGGGACTGGCCGACTGCGGGCGGTAGACGCCCGAAAGGGGCCGGCCGCCCATCAGGAAGCCGAAGTTGAGCCGCAGGTAGGACCAGGCGCCCATGTTCCGCGGTTCCTCCTGCACCCAGCGAACCTCGGCATCGGCCGGGAAGGGGGACAGCGCTGTGTCGAGCTCCTCCTTCGGGGCCGGGTAGAACTGCTCCATCCGCAGGATCGCGTGATCGTGCACTCCGATCTCCCGGCGGTGGGCGTCGAGGTCGTAGAACACTTTGCCGGCGCAGAGGAGGACCCGTCGCACCTTCGCCCGATCCTCGTCGCTGACAACGGAAGGATCGGACAGGACCGGTTGGTAGCGGCCGCCGGCGAGTTCGGCCAGGGACGAGCCCACCTCCCGGCGGCGCAGCAGGCTCTTCGGCGTGAAGACGACGAGCGGCTTGCGCTGGGCGCGCTCGACCTGGCGCCGCAGCAGGTGGAAGTACTGCGCCGGCGTCGAGGGGTAGACGATCTGCATGTTCTCTTCGGCGGCGAGCAGCAGCCAGCGCTCGACGCGGGCGCTCGAGTGCTCCGGACCCTGGCCCTCGAAGCCGTGGGGCAGCAGGATGACGAGGCCGCTCAGTCGGTTCCACTTGTCCTCGGCGCTGGTGATGAACTGGTCGATGATCACCTGGGCCGCGTTGACGAAGTCGCCGAACTGGGCCTCCCAGAGCACGAGGCCGTCCGGGTAGTCCAGGCTGAAGCCGTACTCGAAGCCGAGCACGCCGGCCTCCGACAGCGGGCTGTTGAAGATCTCGATTGGCTCCTGGTTCTCGGCGATGTTCATCAGCGGCCGGTGGTTCTCGTCCGTCACCCGGTCGTGGAGCACGGCGTGGCGCTGGCTAAAGGTCCCGCGCTCGCAGTCCTGGCCGCTCAGCCGCACGCGGTTGCCGGAATCGGCGGTGGCGGCGAAGGCGAGCGCTTCCGCCGCGGCCCAGTCGACGGGCCGTTTTCCTTCGGCCATTTCGGCGCGGGCTGTGAGGAAGCGCCGCAGGTTGCGGTGCAGGTTGAATCCCTCGGGCAGCACGACCATCCGTCTCAGGTAGTCGGTCAGCTTGGCGTGGTCGACTCCGGTGTCCGGCTCCGGGGTGTCTTCCATGCGCCCGCCGACGAAGGCGTTCCAGACGCCGTCGTAGGCCTGCGGACTCGTCTTCTCGTTCATCCGGCGGGCGGTGGCCAGCGCTCCCTCGAGCCGTTTCTCCTCGCGTTCGATGTGGACGTCCGCCTCCTCGGGCTTGATCTCGCCGAGTTCGAGCAGGTGCTCCAGGTAGTGGACCCGGACCGGATCCCGGGCCCGGATGCCGTCGTAGAGAATGGGCTGGGTGAAGGCGGGTTCGTCACCCTCGTTGTGCCCGCGCCGCCGGTAGCAGTAGAGGTCGATGATCACGTCGCGGCGGTAGCGCTGGCGGAAGTCGAGCGCGACGTTGACGACCTGGGCCACTGCCTCGGGCTGCTCGCCGTTGACGTGGAAGATCGGCGCCTGGAGCATCTTCGCGACGTCGGTGCAGTAGGTGTTGGAGCGCGAGCTCTCGGGCGGCGTGGTGAAGCCGATCTGGTTGTTGACGACGACGTGAAACGCACCGCCGATGTGGTAGGGCGAAAGCTGCGACAGGTTGAGCGACTCCTGGACGATTCCCTCGCCGGCGAAGGCGGCGTCGCCGTGAATGAGGAACAGCACCGCCCGGTCGCGCAGTTCGTTGCCGATCCGGTCCTGCTTGGCGCGTACGCGGCCCATCGCCACCGGGTTGATGAACTCGAGGTGGCTCGGGTTGAACGACAGGGAGAGGTGGACCCTGCGGCCGTGATCCGTGGTCCAGTCGCTCGAGTGCCCCATGTGGTACTTGACGTCGCCGCCGCCGGTGTACTGCTCCGCGTCGAGATCCTCGAACTCCCGGAAGATGTCCCGGGTCGGCTTGCCGATGATGTTGGCAAGCACGTTAAGGCGGCCCCGGTGGGACATGCCGAAGACGATCTCGACCGCGCCCTGCGCGGCGACCTTCTCGATCGCCAGGTCGAGCAGGGGGATCAGGCTCTCGGCGCCCTCGAGCGAGAAGCTCTTGGCCCCCAGGTACTTCTTCTGAATGAACTCCTCGAACACCGCGGCGTCGATCAGCTTCCTCAGGATCCGGACCTGCTCGTTGCGGCTGAGCTGCACGCGGTTGCGACTGACTTCCATCCGTTCCTGGAGCCAGGAGCGGACTTCCAGGTCGTCGATGTGCATGAACTCGGCGCTGATGTACTTGCAGTACGTTTCGCGCATCCGTTCGAGCACTTCTCGCACCGTCGCCGTGTCGGCGCCGGGGATGCCGGCGGTGGACACCGTGCGGTCCAGGTCGCTGTCGCGGATGCCCAGACCCTCGAGTTCGAGTTCCTCGGGCAGCACGGGCGGATTGCGGAGCGGGTTGATGTCGGCGTAGAGGTGGCCGCGGATCCGGTAGTTGCGGATCATGTCGTCGACCCGGCGCTGCAGTTCGATGTCCGCGGTCAGGGCGGGGGACGCGCTCGCGGGCGCCGATACGGCGGGTGGCGGGCCAGGCCTCGGTTCGGTGGCCGGCGGAGTTGCCGGCGAAGCCGCGACCGGGCGCGCCGTTTCGCCGTTGCCGCCGAACAGGGTAGAGGGCTGAAGCTCCGGTCCGATCGCGCCGTTGTCCAGCTCGCCGCTGGCGGCCAGGGCGTCGAAGTACCGACGCCAGGCCGGGTCGAGCGACGCCGGATCGCGGTGGTAGTCGGCCAGGAGCGCTTCGACGTAGTCGAGGGAGAGGCTGTGCAACCCGGTCTGCTCGCTCATCGCTGCCTACCTCCTGGGCGGGGAGCCCGGCGGCGTCAGGCCCGTTCGGCCTGGAGCCGCGGGTCGATTACATCCCTCAGCGTATCGCCGACGAGGTTGAAACTCAGCACCGCGAGGAAGATCGCCACGCAGGCCGGGGGAATCATGTGGCCGGCGGTGAACAGGTTCTCGTAGCCGGAGCGGAGGATCGTCCCCCAGGAGGCGTCGGGCGGCTGGACGCCGAAGCCGAGCCAGGAGAGTCCCGCTTCGATCAGGATGGACACCGCGATGCCGAAGGTCACGCTGACCAATACCGGGGCGAGCGCGTTGGGCAGCAGGTGGCGGAGGACGAGCTGCGCGGGTCTGACTCCCAGCGAACGGGCGGCGAGGGCGTAGTCCGTCTCGCGGATACGCAGGATCTCGCCGCGCGCGAAGCGGGCGATGCCGACCCAGCGGGTCAGGCCGATCACGATCATCACGTTCTCGATGCTGGGCGGGAACCACGCCAGGACGGCGAGGATCAGGAAGAAGGCCGGGAAGCACTGGACGACTTCAATGAAGCGCGAGATGACGAGGTCGGCGATGCCGCCGGCGTAGCCCGCGATGCAACCGAACACGAGGCCCAGGATGACCGCGATGCCCATCGACAGGAAGCCGACCTTCATCGACACGACGGTGCCGTGCACCATCCGCGACAGGACGTCGCGGCCCGACTGGTCGGTGCCCAGCCAGTGACGGCTGGAAGGCCCGGCCAGGGGCTCGGCCGCGATCTCTCTGGGGCCGTATCGCACCGGCGTCCACAGCGCCCAGTCGCCGCGCTCCGGGTCGAACTCCCGCTTGAAGTCGAAGGTCGCCAGCCGGTAGGGCCGCTGCTTCTGGATGATCAGGCTCGTGCCCGGGACCTGGTGGACGAGGTCTACGACCGCCGGATAGTAGAAGCCGCCGTCGAAGCGGCACAGGATGGGTTGCTCGTTGGCCAGGATCGGCGACAGGAAGGCCACGAGGAACAGCACGGCCACCACGCACAGGCCGACCATGCCGAGGCGGTGGCCGCGGAAGCGCCGCCACGTGATGTGCCAGTAGGAGCGCGCCACGGGCGCCGCTCCGGCCGTTGTGTTCGTCGTCGCTTCGGTCGCCATCGTCACTTCTCGTAGCTGATGCGGGGGTCGACCAGACCGTAGGTCAGGTCGGCGATGAAGGTGATGCCGAGCACGAGCAGGGCGGTGATGAAGTTGAGCGCCATGATCGTCGGATAGTCGCGCTGGAGGACGGACTCGAAGTACAGGCGGCCCAGGCCCGGCCAGTTGAACATGTACTCGAGGATCACGCTGCCGCCCAGCACGAAGGGGAGGGTGAGGCCGATCAGCGAGATCAGCGGGATCAGGCTGTTCGTGAACGCGTGCTTGAGCACCACGCTCCGCTCGCCGAGGCCCTTGGCGCGGGCGGTGCGGATGTAGTCCTGGCGCACCACCTCCAGCAGGTTCTGGCGGATGAAGCGGGAGTAGTAGGCCAGGTTGCCGAAGGTGAAGCAGAAGGTGATCAGGACGTAGTGCTGGGCCAGATCCCACATCTGGCCGAGGGTCGTCATCTCGTCGTAGCCGTCGGACCTCATGCCGCGGAAGGGCAACAGGTCCCACTTCACGCCGAGGTAGAGGATGAGCAGCATGCCGGCGACGTAGTTCGGCACGGAATAGAGCATGTAGAGGCCGGTGCTGACCGAGCGATCGAAGCCGCCACCCTGCCGTAGCGCGCTGTAGATCCCGATCGGCGTCGAGATGATCAGGGTCAGCATGAAGGAGAGCAGCGCCACCGACAGCGTCGGCCACAGCGCTTCGCCGATCTTCGCCGACACCCTCCTGCCGTCGTGGAAGGACGAACCGAAGTCGCCCACGACCAGTTTGCCGACCCAGTTCGCGTACTGCACGGGGATCGGCTTGTCGAGGCCGTAGAGCTCCCGCAACTGCTGGTAGACGCGCTCCGAGACCGCCGCGTCGGCGATCTGGGAGGTCTGGATCTGGGCCGGATCGCCCGGTACGAGCTGGATGATGAAGAACGAAATGACCGAGATGCCGAACAGGGTGACCAGTCCGGTGACGAGCCGGCGGAGGATGTAGCTGAGCAACGGCGATCTCGATGGGAGTAAGGCTGCCTACAATACCGTCCCTTGAGAGGGGCGGGAACAGTGGGGGACGGGCGGCCGGTACGAACGGAGCTGGGCGCCGTCGTGCGCCTGGCGACGCCAGTGATCCTGGTGCAGGTGGGAATGGTGCTGATGGGCGCCGTTGACACGATGATGCTGGGCCGCGTGTCGGAGACGGACCTGGCGGCCGGCTCGATCGGCAACGCGCTCAGTATCGCCGTGATCTGGTCCTTCATCGGCATCCTGCTCGCGATCGATCCGATGGCGGCACAGGCGTTCGGCGCCGGCGATCACCGGCGGATCCGCAGGGTGCTTTGCCGAGGTGCGGGGATGGCGGTCCTGCTGTCGGTGCCGGCTACGCTGATCGTGCTTGGACTGGATCGCGCGCTTCCGCTGACGGGTCAACCGCAGGCCATCGTGGAGCCGGCAGCCGCCTACCTTCGGGGCATCGGTCCCGGAGTCATCGCCTTCCTGCTCTTCATGTGCCTGAGGCAGACGCTCCAGGCGATGAGCATCGTGCGGCCGGCCCTGATCGCGATCGGCGTGGCGAACGTGTTCAACGCGATCGCGAACTGGGCGCTGATCTTCGGCCATCTTGGGTTCCCGGCGCTCGGTGTGCGGGGTTCCGCCTACGCGACGTCCGGCTCCCGCTGGGTGATGCTGATCGTCGTGGCCACCTTCGGATGGCGTCACCTGCGCCGCTACGTCGGCGGGTGGAAGTGGTCGTGGCTGCGTCCGGCCGCGCTCCGTCCCTTCCTGTTCGTGGGAGTGCCGATCGCGGTTCAGGTGTCGCTGGAGGTCACCGTGTTCAGTTTCGCGGCCGTGCTCATCGGTCGTCTGGGGGAGGCGCAACTCAGCGGCCACCAGGTGGCGATCAGCCTCGCCTCGATCTCCTTCATGGTGCCCCTGGGTTTCGCCGGCGCGGCGACAACGCGCGTTGGCAACGCGATCGGCCGCCGGGACCCGGTGGGGGCGCGCCGCTCGGCGCTGGTCTGCCTCAGCCTCGGCGCC
This sequence comes from Acidobacteriota bacterium, assembly GCA_028875725.1. Lineage (NCBI taxonomy): Bacteria > Pseudomonadati > Acidobacteriota > Acidobacteriota bacterium. The sequence continues at coordinate 2,808 of JAPPCR010000022.1, read as the reverse complement.
GGCGTGATGGTCGCCTTCGGCCTCGTCTTCTTCTCGCTTCCGCAGCTACTGGCGCGCGTCTTCAGCGACGTGCCGGCCGTGGTCGCCGCGGCGGCGGCGCTGATTCCGATCGCGGGCCTGTTTCAGGTCGCCGACGGTCTGCAGGTCGCCGCCGCCGGGGTGCTGCGGGGAGCCGCCGACACGCGCTTCCCCGCGGCCGTCGCGCTCGTCGGGTACTGGGTCATCGGCATGCCGGCCGGCGTCTGGTTGACCTTCGAGAGAGGGCTCGGCCCGAGCGGAGTGTGGTGGGGCCTGACCTTCGGGCTGGTCTTCGTGGCGATCTTCCTGGCGCTTCGGGTTCGCTGGCGGCTCTGGCGGAGCGGCGCGGTGGGCCTGCTTCCGGCCGAAGCCGTCGACGACGACTGACGGCGGCTTCACCGGCGACCGCCGGCCGGATAGTCTCCCGCCGGCCCGGAGCGCTCTCCGGATCCGAGGGAGGTCCAGCATGCCGCGCAAGAAAGCCGTACTCGCCTACAGTGGCGGTCTCGACACCTCCGTCATCCTGCGCACCCTGCAGGAACGCGGTTTCGACGTGGTCGCCGTAATCGTCGATGTCGGCCAGCGGGAGGACTTCGACGCCCAGGCGCGCCGGGCCGAGGCGATCGGCGCCACGAAGGTCTACGTCGAGGACGTCCGGCGGGAGTTCGTGACCGACTTCATCTACCCGGCGATCGCCGGCAACGCGGTCTACGAGAACCGTTACCTGCTCGGTACGGCCCTGGCGCGGCCGCTGATCGCCCGCCGCCAGGCGGAGATCGCGATCCGCGAGGACGCTGACGTGCTCTCCCACGGCGCCACCGGCAAGGGCAACGACCAGGTCCGCTTCGAGTTCGCCTACGCCGCTCTCGCGCCGCAGATCGAGGTCTACGCGCCGTGGAAGGACGCGGAGTTTCTCAAGCGCTTCCGGGGCCGCACCGATCTGTTGAACTACGCCGAAGAGCAGGGCATCCCGATCGAGGCCTCGTCCGAGAAGCCGTACAGCATGGACGAGAACCTGATGCACAAGAGCTACGAGGCGGGCCTGCTCGAAGACCCGATGCAGACGCCGACCGAGGACATGTTCTCGCTCACGACCTCGCCCCTCGACGCGCCGGACGAGCCGACGGACATCGAGGTCGAGTTCAAGGACGCGCGTCCGGTGCGGGTCCGGGACCGGACAGCCGGCGTAGAGCATTCCGACGCGCTGACCCTGTTCGAGTGCCTGAACGAACTCGGCGGGCGGAACGGCATCGGCCGGATCGACATCGTCGAGAACCGCTTCGTCGGCATCAAGTCGCGCGGCGTGTACGAGACGCCGGGCGGCACGATCCTCCACCACGCGCTGCGGGACCTGGAGGGCGTGGCGATGGACCGGGAGGTCCAGCGCCTGCGGGACGGCCTGTCGCCCAAGTTCGCCGAACTGATCTACAACGGCTTCTGGTTCTCGCCCGAGATGGAGTTCATCCGCGCCGCGTTCCTCCAGGCCGAGCGGATCATCGACGGCACCGTCCACCTTCGCCTCTACAAGGGCGGCGTGAGCATCCTCGGCCGGGAATCACCGAGTTCGCTGTATGACCAGAATCTGTCGTCGATGGACGTCGAAGGCGGCTACGACCAGACCGACGCCCGCGGCTTCATCCGCCTGAACGCGCTGCGGCTGAAGGCCCACCAGGTGATCGTCGGCGGCCGGTCGTGAGGCCGCCCGCTTCGGGGCAGGTCAGCCGATCGTGAAGCGGACCTGACCGGCGACGGCGAGCTGGTAGTCCGTGAGGTCGCTGCTCAGCGTGACTTGCGGGCGCTCGGCCGTGACTTCCAGGTTCACCCGGTGGGGCGAACCCTTGCGCATCGAGTGGCGCACGCCGAAACGAAGGTGCTCCTTCCCGGTTGCCGCGGCGGCGACGGCCTGGGCGAAGGGCGTCACCATGGATGCGCCGATTCCCATGCCCCATGCGACTTCGGCCCGGGTGTGCGACGCTCCGGGAACCCGTCGGGCGGAGACGCTCGCAAGCGCATCGGGAGACATGCCGATCCACCGGGGAGCGTCGGAGCGCCAGAGGGCGTTCGCCCGCGGCGACGCGCCGCCGAACTGCTGGGCGACCAGCAACGACAGCCCCTCGCCGTCCTTCGTCGCCGGACGAAGCTCGATCGTGGCGCCCACGCTCTCTTCCTCGTAGCGTGCCAGGCCCTGGGTGACAAGCGTCCTGCCGGTGGCATGGACGCGCAGCCGGCCGTCGGCGGCGATCAGCTCCAGGCCGCCGGCGAGTTCCGTTCCGGTTCCGCTCGTCGAGGAACCGCCGTCATAGCGCTGGGCAACCTGGGTGAAGGGGCGGAAGACGATCGCGCCGACCTTGCGGGTCAGGGAACCTTCGAGACCGATTCGTCCCCTGCTCGCGTCGCCGCCGAGACTGGCGTCCCGGGCCGGTCGGCCCAAGTCGTCGCCGCCCTCGATGACGGCGGAGCCGACGTCGCCGCGCAGGGCGAACTCGAGCGACCCGGCGGTCGCGACCCGCTGGCGGAAGCCGGCGAGGCCGAGCCGCATGCGTGCGTCGGACGACGGAGGCGGTCCCGCTGTCTGGTCCGCGTCTCCAACGAGGTCGCCGTTGCCCATGGCGCCCACCGCCCAGAGCTCCGTCCGGCACGACTTCCGGGACGGTCCGCGACAGCCGGAAGCGTAGCGCGCGTAGGGGTAGATGCCGCTGAGGTCCAGACGCATGTTGCGGCTGCCGGTGTTCGCCAGCCGGTAGCGCCCGGTGGCGTCGATCCAGGACACGGCGGTCCCGACGATGAGGT
>JAPPCR010000021.1 GCA_028875725.1 Acidobacteriota bacterium | reverse complement strand
GGGCGGCCGCACGGTGGGCGCCGGCACCGTCACCGACATCGCCGAGTAATCGGTATCTGCTCGAGTTGGGAGATTCAGGCCAGTAGCTCAATTGGTAGAGCATCGGTCTCCAAAACCGAAGGTTGGGGGTTCGAGACCCTCCTGGCCTGCCAGACCTTCCTTCGGAGGACGTAGACGGCAACACGGATTGGGCGTCCGGACAAAGGCGGAGGCCGGTTTCAGGGAACACAGAGGGAGTCGGAGGAACGCAGATGGCAAGTGTCCGCAGGCTCGGCGCCTTCCTGGGCGAAGTGCGCACCGAGATGAAGAAGGTGACCTTCCCCTCGCGGGAGGAGGTCGTGGGCACCACGGTCGTGGTGCTGATCACGAGCGTGATCTTCGCCATCTTCCTGTGGATAGCCGACGTCGTCATCCTGCGCCTCTACAACGGTCTCAACAACCTTCTCCTGGGGCAGTGAGCCGGAACCGGCCGACGGTGGGGAGCACGCGATGAGCGAAGTCGAAACGGCAGCCATGGGCAGCGTAGAGGTCGCGGAGGGCGGCGCCGAGGAGGCCTCGGGGCCGCGGCGGCAGTGGTACATCGTGCATACGTACTCGGGATACGAGGAGCGCGTCCGGGAGACGCTGCGGCAGCGCGCCGAGGCTCACGGCATGGGGGATGCGTTCGGCGAGGTACGCATTCCCACGGAGACGATCGTCGAACTGAAGGGCGGCAAGAAGCGGGAGACGCAGCGGAAGTTCTTCCCCGGCTACATTCTGGTCGAGATCGAGTGCGAACCGCGGGGCGACGGGCGCCTGAAGATCTCCGACAAGGCGTGGCACGTGGTCAAGAACACGCCCAAGGTGACCGGCTTCGTCGGCACCGGCAAGGAGCCGACACCGCTCGGTCAGGACGAGGTCGACGCGATCATCGAGAAGGTCGTCACCGCCAAGGAGAAGCCGAAGCCGAAGTACCTGTTCGAGAAGGGCGAGCTGGTGAAGATCGTCGATGGTCCCTTCAACAACTTCACGGGCACCGTGGAGGAGATCAACCTCGAGCGGAGCACGCTCAAGGTGATGGTGACCATCTTCGGTCGCCAGACGCCGGTGGAACTCGAGTTCCTGCAGGTCCAGAAGACCTGAGGGAGAGAGCTCCGGGCGAACAGCAGGCTGACCGCGATTAGCGACTCAGGCACAACCAGGTAGGAACGATGGCGCAGAAAACGACAGGCAAGAGGATAGCCGGGCAGATCAAGCTGCAGATCCCCGCTGGCGGGGCGACGCCGGCGCCTCCGGTGGGGCCCGCGCTGGGTCAGGCGGGCCTCAACATCATGGACTTCTGCAAGGCGTTCAACGCCAGGACGCAGGGCGAAGCCGGGATGATCATCCCGGTCGTGATCACCGTCTATGCGGACCGCTCCTACTCGTTCATCACCAAGACGCCGCCGGCGGCGGTTCTCCTGCTGAAGGCCGCGGCCCAGGACAAGGGGTCTTCCGAGCCGAACCGGGACAAGGTCGGCCAGGTCACTCAGGCCCAGCTCGAGGAGATCGCCCGCACGAAGATGCCGGATCTGAACGCGGTCGACCTGGAGGGAGCCTGCCGGATCATCGCCGGCACGGCCCGCTCGATGGGCCTGGAGATTGTCGCCTGAGCGGCACGGAAGCATCGGGAACAGAGGCTCAAGGGAGAACGCGCGTGGCCACTCGAGGCAGGAAGTACGACGAAGCGAGGGCGGCGGTGGAAGACCGGCCGTACGGTCTGGAAGAGGCGCTGCAGAGGATCAAGGACGGCAGCTTCGCGAAGTTCGACGAGACCGTCGAGATCGCGATCCGGCTGGGGGTCAACCCGAGGCACGCGGACCAGATGGTGCGCGGCACCGTGGTCCTTCCGCACGGTACGGGTCGCACCGTCCGGGTGCTGGTGTTCGCGTCGGGGGAGAAGTTGCAGGAGGCGGAAGCGGCGGGCGCCGATCACGTGGGCGGCGAGGAACTCGCGAGCCGGATCCAGGAAGGCTGGCTGGACTTCGACGCCGTGGTGGCTACTCCGGATATGATGCGGGTCGTGGGTCGCCTGGGCCGCGTCCTCGGGCCGCGCGGCCTGATGCCGAATCCAAAGACCGGCACTGTCACTCCCGATGTGGCGAAGGCGATCGAGGACATCAAGGCGGGCAAGGTCAACTTCCGCGTCGACAAGGCGGGCGTCGTTCACGCGCCGCTCGGCAAGGTCTCGTTCGACACGGAGAGCCTGGTGGAGAACGCAACGGCGCTGTTCTCCGAGATCATGCGTGCGCGTCCGAGCGCCGCCAAGGGTACGTACCTGCGTTCGGTCAATCTGAGTTCGACGATGGGGCCGGGCGTGCGGGTCGACTCGTCCGAAGCCGCCGCGGTCGAGACCGCCTGATCTGCCGGGCCGGTCACGAGGAGGTCGAGAGAGATGGCACTGACACGGGAGACGAAGGCCGAGTTGCTGGCCAGCTACCAGGGCGACATGGCGGACGCGCCGCACGTGTTCCTGGTGGGCTTCTCCGGCATCACGGTGGGGCAGGTGAACGATCTGAGGCGCCGCGTGCGAACGGCGGGCGGAAGCTACTCGGTGGTCAAGAACCGGATCGCCAGGCTCGCGTTCGAGGACAGCGGTCTCGGCGCTCTGTCGGATCACCTGGTCGGGCCGACCGCGATCGCCTACAGCGAAGACGATCCGGTGGGGCTGGCCAAAACGCTGACCGAGTTCGCGGAAGACGTGCCGGTCCTCGAGTTCAAGGCCGGCCTGGTGGACGGCCAGCAGGTGTCGGCGGACGCGATCAAGGAGATCGCCAGTCTGCCCAGCCGGGAGGCGCTGGTGGCGAAGCTCCTGTTCCTGCTCCAGTCGCCGATCGCGCGGCTGGTGCGGGGGCTTGGGGACATCACGCCGCAGTTCCTCCGTGCCCTGAACCAGGTTGCAGATCAGAAGGAACCAGGCCAGGAGAGTGGGGGCTGATTCCGGCCCTGTCAGGAAGTTTGGAAACGCGGCGCCGAGCCGGTGCCGGTGAACCATGAGGGAGCCAAGAAGATGGCAGTAGCAGCAGCGGATCTGATCAAACAGATCGACGAGATGACCGTCCTGGAGCTCAACACGCTGGTCAAGGAGCTCGAAGAGCACTACGGCGTTTCGGCGGCGGCGGCGGCGGTCCCGATGGCGGCCATGGCGGGCGCCGGCGAGGCCCAGGAAGCCGAGGAGAAGACGGAGTTCGACGTTCAGTTGACCTCCTTCGGCGACAAGAAGATCGCCGTGATCAAGGTCGTGCGCGAGGTCACCAGCCTGGGTCTCAAGGAGGCCAAGGACCTGGTCGAGTCGGCGCCGGTCGCGGTCAAGGAGGCCGTCTCGAAGGAAGAGGCCGAAGAGGTCAAGGGCAAACTGGAGGAGGCCGGCGGTCAGGCCGAGGTCAAGTAGTCATTTCGGCTCGCGATCTCTCCCTGGGTCGGCGTAGAATCGGGCCGGCCAACCGCGACCCGGCGCCCAGGTCTCTTTCCGAGGCCAGTGCCGGGGCGGCATTCGTGCGTTTTCACCTCGTGCAGGGGATCTGACGTAGAGGACATCGAAGCATGACGGACATTTCAGTTGCGCAGAACGGTCACCGCAACGGCAACGGCAACGGGCGGATCGACTTCTCGACCATCGAGACGACGCTGGCCATCCCCGACCTGATCGGGGTGCAGCGCCGCTCTTACGATCGGTTCCTGCAGATGAGCCTGCTCCCGGAGGAGCGGGAGAATCACGGCCTGCAGGCGGTCTTCACGGGGATCTTCCCGTTCTGGGACTTCCGGGAGACCTGTTCGCTCGACTTCGTGAGCTACTCGATCGGCGACTGGCAGTGCCGCTGCGGCGACCTGAAGGGCCTCGAGTACCTGCGCATGTCGTGCACGAACTGCGGCGCGAAGATCATGACCGACCACCCGCTCGAGGACAGCGTCGGCTGCCCGAGCTGCGGCGCGGTCAACGCGAACCGGGTGACCAAGTGCGACACCTGTGGCGGGCCGGTCGAGCTGCAGCTCAAGTACTCGATGCCGGAGTGCCGGGAACGGGGCATGACCTACGCGGTGCCGCTCAAGGTCACGTTCCGGCTCTTCGTCTACGACAAGGACCCGGAAACCGGCCAGCGGATGATGCGGGACGCCAAGGAGGAAGAGGTCTACTTCGGCGAGATCCCGCTGATGACCGACACCGGCACCTTCATCATCAACGGTACCGAGCGGGTGATCGTGAGCCAGTTGCACCGCAGTCCCGGCGTCTTCTTCACCCGCGACAAGCGCGTCTACCTGGCGAAGATCATCCCCTATCGCGGCTCCTGGGTCGAGTTCGAGTACGACCAGAAGGACATCCTCTCGGTCCGGATCGATCGCAAACGGAAGTTCTACGGCACCGTGTTCCTTCGCGCCCTGGGCCTGGAGACGAACGAGCAGATTCTCCGCCAGTTCTACACCGCGCTACCGCTGACGATCGAGGGCGGCGGCGTGTACCGCCTCGGCATCGGACCCGAGGTGCTGGAGCGCGAACGCCTGCGCGAACGCTCGAGCCGGGGCGTGCGTCACCGATACAGCGTCTTCGCCGGTCTGACACTGGACGAGACGGCGATCGAGCGGCTCGACGCCGGCGACAACATCGAGGCCGAGGTCGGCCCGCAGGAGCTCGAGCCGGCCTTCCTGATCGCCGACGTGATCGACGCGGACACCGGCGAGGTGCTGCTCGAGGCGAACGAGCCGATTCCCGAGGATCTCGACGAACGGCTCGACGGACGCAACCACAGCGAACTCGAGGTGTTCTTCCCCGACTGGGAGCTATGCGGCGCCACGATCTCGAACACCCTGGCCAAGGACACGACCCAGGACACCAAGGAAGCGCAGATCGAGATCTACCGGCGGATGCGTCCCGGCGACCCGCCGACCCACGAGAGCGCCCGTTCGCTGTTCTACGGGATGTTCTTCGACGCCAAGAGGTACGACTTCTCCCGGGTGGGCCGCTTCAAGTTCAACATCAAGCTCGAGACGGAAGTGCCGGTCGACCAGAAGACCCTCTCCGCGGAGGACTTCTACCGGGTGATCGAGTACCTCCTGCAGTTGCAGAAGGACGTGGGCCGGGTCGACGACATCGACAACCTGGGCAATCGCCGGGTGCGCGCGGTCGGCGAGCTGCTCGAGAACCAGTTCCGGGTCGGTCTGGTGCGCATGGAGCGGGCGATCAAGGAGAAGATGTCCGTGCACCAGGACATCGACTCGGCGATGCCGCACGACCTGATCAACTCCAAACCGGTCATCGCGGCGATCAAGGAGTTCTTCGGTTCGTCCCAGCTCTCGCAGTTCATGGATCAGACGAACCCGCTGTCCGAGGTCACCCACAAGCGGCGGCTGTCCGCGCTTGGCCCGGGCGGACTGTCACGCGAGCGCGCGGGCTTCGAGGTCCGCGACGTGCACGCCTCGCACTACGGCCGTATCTGTCCCATCGAGACTCCCGAGGGGCCGAACATCGGCCTCATCTCCTCGCTGGCGACCTACGCCCAGATCAACGATTACGGCTTCATCCAGAGCCCCTACAAGAAGGTGGAGGGCGGCCGGGTCATCGACCATTTCAAGGTGATCAAGCCCGGCGACGGCACGTTCGCCCTAGGCCAGATCGTCTCGGCCGACGAACTCACGGCGGAGAACAACCGCCTGAAGCGGAACAAGAAGCGGCAGGTGGAAGCCGAGCCGCAGGCCTTCTACCTCACTGCCTGGGAGGAAGAGAAGTACATCATCGCCCAGGCCAACGCCAAGATCGACGACAGGGGCTTCCTCGAGAACGAGCGGCCGGTGGCGCGTGCCCGCGGGGACTTCGTGACGGTCGACCGGGAACGCGTCGACTACATGGACATCAGTCCGAAGCAGCTCGTCAGCGTGGCGGCGGCCCTGATTCCGTTCCTCGAGAACGACGACGCCAACCGCGCTCTGATGGGTTCGAACATGCAGCGCCAGGCGGTACCCCTGCTGCGCTCGGATTCGCCGATCGTCGGCACCGGGCTCGAGGGGATCGTCGCCCGGAACTCGGGTGCCGTGGTGCTGTGCCAGCGTGCCGGCGTCGTCGATTCCGTGGACGCCGACCGGGTGATCGTCCGGGTCGAGGGCGCGGATCCGGAGACCGGCGAGCCGCGTGAGTTCGGCGCCGACATCTACCAGTTGACCAAGTTCCGCCGATCGAACCAGAACACCTGCGTCCACCAGAAGCCGATCGTCGAGGAGGGCCAGCGGGTGGCCCGGGGCGACGTCCTGGCCGACGGCGCCTCGACTGAAGAAGGCGAACTGGCCCTGGGGCGCAACGTTCTGGTCGCCTTCATGCCCTGGCGCGGGTACAACTTCGAGGACGCGATCCTGGTTTCCGAGCGCCTGGTGCGGGACGACGCCTACACTTCGATCCACATCGAGGAGTTCGAGATCGAGGCCCGCGACACCAAGCTGGGGCCCGAGGAGATCACCCGGGACATCCCCAACGTCTCGGAGGCGGCGCTCGCCGATCTCGACGAGAGCGGCGTCATCCGGATCGGCGCCTCGGTCAAGGCCGGCGACATCCTGGTCGGCAAGGTCACGCCGAAGGGCGAGACCCAGCTCACCCCGGAGGAGAAGCTGCTGCGCGCGATCTTCGGCGAGAAGGCCGGCGACGTGCGGGACGCAAGCCTGAAGGCGCCTCCGGGCATCGAGGGCACCGTGGTTGAAGTCAAGATCTTCGCCCGCAAGGGTGTCGAGAAGGACGAGCGGGCGTTAGAGATCGAGGAGCAGGAGGTCGGCCGGCTGGAGAAGAACATCCGCGACCAGACGCGCATCATGCACGAGGAGCGGAACAAGAAGATCGCCGATCTTCTGGTCGGTCTCAAGCCCACCGCCGGAGTCAAGGACCGGGACGGCGAGGGCCTCCTGAAGAGGGGCGAGAAGATCGAGTACGAGCATCTCGAACGCCTGACCCGGCGCGAGATCCTGGCGCTGCCCCTGAGGCAGGAAGACCTGCTGAAGGAAGTGTCGGAGATCTACGAACACACGGACTCCTACATCGAGGTTATGCACCGGGTGAACGAGGAGAAGATCAAGCTCCTCCAGAAGGGCGACGAACTGCCTCCCGGCTTCATCAAGCTCGTCAAGGTGTTCGTGGCGATGAAGCGCAAGCTCCAGGTCGGCGACAAGATGGCGGGCCGGCACGGCAACAAGGGCGTCATCTCGCGCATCCTGCCGGAGGAGGACATGCCCTACCTGCCGGACGGCACGCCGGTCGAGATCGTGCTGAATCCGCTTGGTGTGCCAAGCCGGATGAACGTCGGCCAGATTCTGGAGACGCATCTCGGCTGGGCCGGCAAGTCCCTGGGCGTCAAGTTCGCGACTCCGGTGTTCGACGGAATCCAGGAGTCGCGGCTCAAGGAACTGCTGGACGAGGCGGAGCTGCCGTCTTCGGGCAAGACCACGCTCCACGACGGCGTCACCGGCGACGCCTTCGAGCAGAAGGTGACGGTGGGCTACATCTACATGCTGAAACTGTCCCACCTGGTGGACGACAAGATCCACGCGCGGTCGATCGGGCCCTACTCGCTGATCACCCAGCAACCCCTCGGCGGCAAGGCCCAGTTCGGCGGCCAGCGCTTCGGTGAAATGGAAGTGTGGGCGCTGCAGGCCTATGGCGCCGCCTACACCCTGCAGGAGCTGCTCACGGTCAAGAGCGACGATGTCGAGGGCCGGAGCCGCGCCTACGAGGCGCTGGTCAAGGGCGACGTACCGGAAGACCCGGGGCTGCCGGAGTCGTTCAACGTACTGGTGCGCGAGCTGCAGAGTCTGTGTCTTGACGTCGAGTTGATGAAGGTCTAGGAGGTCGCGGGTGCAACCACTGTCCAGTTTCGAGAAGACGCAGTCGGCCAAGGACTTCAACGCGATCAAGATCGCGCTGGCTTCACCGGAGAAGATCCGCTCCTGGAGCTACGGAGAGGTCACGAAGGCCGAGACGATCAACTACCGCACGTTCAAGCCGGAGCGGGACGGCCTCTTCTGCGCGAAGATCTTCGGGCCGATGACGGACTGGGAATGTCTGTGCGGCAAGTACAAGCGGATGAAGCACCGCGGCGTCGTCTGCGACAAGTGCGGCGTCGAGGTCACGCGCTCGCGGGTTCGGCGGGAGCGCATGGGCCACATCGAGCTGGCCAGTCCGGCCAGCCACGTCTGGTTCTTCAAGGGGTTGCCCAGCCGCATCGGCCATCTGCTCGACCTGAGTCTGCGCAACCTCGAGCGCATCCTCTACTTCGAGAGCTACGTGGTCATCGATCCCGGCGACACGGACCTCGAAGACAACGAGCTCGTCTCCGAGGAGCGCTACCGCGACCTGCGCGAGGAGTACGGCCCGGACGGCTTCGACGCCCGGATGGGTGCCGAGGCGATCAAGGAACTTCTGGCCCGCATCGACATCGATGAACTGGCCGAGGAACTCCGGATCGTCATGCGCTCCGACACCAGCCAGATCCGCCGTCTGAAGGCGGCCAAGCGGCTCAAGGTGGTCAACGCCTTCAGGCGCAGCGGCCACCGTCCGGAGTGGATGATCCTGGACGTGATTCCGGTCATTCCGCCCGAGCTGCGGCCGCTGGTACCGCTGGACGGCGGACGCTTCGCGACGAGCGATCTGAACGACCTCTACCGGCGCGTCATCAACCGGAACAACCGGCTCAAGAAGTTGCTCGAGCTGCGCGCGCCGGAGGTCATCGTCCGCAACGAGAAGCGGATGCTGCAGGAGGCCGTCGACGCCCTGTTCGACAACGGCCGACGCGGCCGGGTCCTCAAGGGTTCGAACAACCGTCCGCTCAAGTCCCTGTCCGACACCCTGAAGGGCAAGCAGGGCCGCTTCCGCCAGAACCTGCTCGGCAAGCGCGTCGACTACTCGGGGCGCTCGGTGATCGTGGTTGGTCCCGACCTGAGGCTGAACGAGTGCGGACTCCCCAAGAAGATGGCGCTCGAACTGTTCAAGCCGTTCATCTACAGCTGGCTGGAAGAGCGCGAGTACGTCGGCACGATCAAGGCCGCCAAGGAGATGGTCGAGCGGGAGGAGGAGGTTGTCTGGGACGCTTTGGACGACGTGATCCGCGATCATCCCGTGCTCCTGAACCGCGCGCCCACGCTTCACCGTCTGGGCATCCAGGCGTTTCAGCCGGTCCTGATCGAGGGCAAGGCGATCCAGATTCACCCCCTGGTCTGCGCCGCGTTCAACGCGGACTTCGACGGCGACCAGATGGCGGTTCACGTGCCCCTCTCGCCCAAGGCCCAGATCGAGAGCCATGTGCTGATGCAGGCCTCGAACAACATCCTGAGTCCGGCCCACGGCCGGCCGCTGGCGGTGCCCAGTCAGGATCTGGTTCTGGGCGGCTATTACCTGACCATGCCCCGGCCGGGCGCGCTCGGCGAGGGGCGGACCTTCGCCAGCGTCGACGAGGTCCTGTTCGCGCTCGAGGACGCGGTGGTCGAGACGCAGACACCGATTCGTCTGCGTTTGAGCGGCCCGTATGTCGATCTCGGAGCGCAGCACGACACGCAGGACATCGTCCACGCGGAGCTGCAGCAGCTCGACGGCGAGGTGGTCGAAACCACCGTCGGCCGGGTCATCCTGAACGATCACCTGCCGAACGAGTTGCCGTTCATCAACGGTCTGCTGCGCAAGCGCGGCCTCCAGGATCTGGTCGGCTACTGCTACATCCGCCACGGTGCCGACCTGGCGGTCAGGATGCTTGACGAGATCAAGGAGATCACCTTCCAGTACGCGACCCGGGCCGGCATCTCCTTCGGCGTCGACGACATGGTCGTGCCGTCGACGAAGGAGAAGCTGATCGAGGAAGCGCGCGGCGAGGTGCTGGAGATCGAGAAGCAGCGCAGCGCGGGCGTCATCACCGCTGGTGAGCGCAAGAACAAGATCATCGATATCTGGCATCGGGTCACGGAGAACGTCTCGAGCGAGATGTTCCGCGAGATGAAGGACGTCGAGGCCGAACGGGGCGAGTTCAACCCGATCAACCTGATGGCCGACTCGGGCGCCCGAGGTTCCCGTGAGCAGGTTCGGCAGTTGGCGGGCATGCGCGGCCTGATGTCCAAGCCGTCGGGCGAGGTGATCGAGACCCCGATTCACGCGAACTTCCGCGAGGGCCTGTCCGTCCTGCAGTACTTCATTTCGACCCATGGCGCCCGCAAGGGTTTGGCCGACACGGCGCTCAAGACCGCCGATTCGGGCTACCTGACGCGCCGCCTGGTCGATGTCGCCCAGGACGTGATCGTCACCGAGGAGGACTGCGGCACGATCGACGGAATCGTCGTCGGTGCGATCATGGAAGGCGGAGACACCCTCGAACCGCTGCGCGACCGCCTGGTCGGACGTGTCAGCCAGGAGGACATCTTCGATCCGATGACCGGCGACCAGCTCCTCTCGGTCGGCGACGGGATCACCGAGAGGATGGCGAACAACCTCCAGGCGGCGGGTATCGAGCGGGTGAAGATCCGCTCGGTGCTGACCTGCGAGACCCGCCGCGGCGTCTGCGCCGCGTGCTACGGCCGCAACCTGGCGACTGGCCGCAGCGTCAACCTCGGCGAAGCCGTCGGCGTCATCGCCGCCCAGTCGATCGGCGAGCCCGGCACGCAGTTGACGATGCGCACGTTCCACTTCGGCGGCACCGCCAGCCGCGTTTCGGAACAGTCCCGGCACGCGGCGCGGAACAAGGGCTGGGTCAAGCTCATCCAGGTCGCCACGGTCGACAGCCGCGAAGGCGCCCTGGTCGTCGTCAACCGGAACGGCAAGCTGGTTCTGGTCGACGAGGCGGGCCGTGAACTCGAGCGCCACCCGCTGACCTACGGCTCCCACCTTCTCGTGCGCGAGAACCAGGAAGTCGAGCCGGGAACCGACCTGGTCGAGTGGGATCCGTTCACCTCCGCCATCCTCTCCGAGGTCGGGGGACGCGTGGAGTTCCACGACATCGTGGACGGCGAGAACGTTCGCGAAGAGACGGACAAGGTAACCGGACTGACCGAACGGATCATCGTCGAGGCGTCGCAGAGCGAGAAGCGGGCTCCTGCGCTGAAGGTTCTTGATGCGACCGGAGCGAGGAGCTACTCGCTGCCGGTGGGAGCGCATCTCGTGGTCAACGACGGCGCCGAGGTCCATCCCGGCGACACGCTGGCGAAGATCCCGCGGGAAACGACCAAGACCAAGGACATCACCGGCGGTCTTCCGCGGGTCCAGGAGCTCTTCGAGGCCCGCAAGCCGCGGGGCGAGGCGGCGGTCATCGCCGACATCGACGGCGTCGTCCGTTTGGGCAAGGAGTTCGTGAAGGGGAACCGCGTCATCACCGTCGAGAACGAGGCGGGCGAGGCCCAGGAGTACACGGTCGCCCGCAACGTCCACGTCAACGTGCAGGACGGCGAGTTCGTCAGTGCCGGGGACGTTCTCGTCGGAGAGACGATGAACATCGACCCGCGCGACATCCTCAGGGTCAAGGGCGAGCGGGAGCTCCAGCGTTACCTGGTCGACAAGATCCAGGAGGTCTATCGTTCCCAGAGCGTGGCGATCAACGACAAGCACATCGAGGTGATCGTGCGCCAGATGATGCGCTCGGTCGAGATCGAGGAGGTCGGCGACACGGACTTCCTGATCGATGAGCAGGTCGATCGCTGGCGATTCAAGGAGGAGAACGAACGGGTGACCGCGGCGGGGGGCACTCCGGCGATCGGCCGGCCGCTGCTGCTCGGGATCACCAAGGCTTCGCTGTCCACCGAGAGCTTCATCTCGGCCGCCAGCTTCCAGGAGACCACGCGGGTGCTGACCGAGGCCGCGATCAGCGGCAGGGTGGATCATCTGCGCGGACTGAAGGAGAACGTGATCGTCGGGCGGGTGATCCCGGCCGGTACCGGCATGGACCACTACCACGACTTCCACATCGAGGACGTGGTGTATCCGACGCCGGAACTGGTGGCCGACGACCTGTACAACTACGACTACCCGGAGGAGTTCATCCGCACGATGCCGCAGGTGCTGAGCGAAGGCGACAACTAAGGGGGTTTCGGGCTTGCCCCGAATCCGGCCTTTCTGCTAACGTTCGCGCCCTTGTGCGGCTCGCGCGGGGCGAGCCGAGAGACAGTCCCAACTTCACTCAGCGAGTCAGGCTCTGAACCGGGTGCGCCCGGTGCCGCGCGCTTCTGGCGTTCCACGCGGTTGGCTGGTCTGCTCGTCTTCGGTCGCCTCGGGTCGCCCCGGGTCGGCTCGGATTTGGCCCGCACCGTGCGCGGCGGCGGGCCCGCAGGAATGCCGGAGTTCCGGCGCCAGCGCGAAGAGAGAACCTAGAGAGCCTGCTGGAGCAAGAGCACCCATGCCCACCATCCGTCAACTGGTCCGAAAGGGCCGCCAACGCCAGGTCGCGAAGACCAAGAGCCCGGCGCTCCAGGCCTCGCCGCAGAGGCGGGGAGTGTGCGTTCGCGTGTACACGCAGACGCCCAAGAAGCCGAACTCGGCGTTGCGCAAGGTGGCGCGCGTGCGTCTAACGAACGGCATCGAGGTCACGACCTACATTCCGGGCGTCGGGCACAACCTCCAGGAGCACTCCATCGTGCTCATTCGCGGAGGCCGGGTGAAGGATCTGCCCGGTGTCCGCTACCACGTCATTCGCGGCACCCTGGACGCGGTCGGCGTCGACGATCGTCGGCGGGGACGCTCCAAGTACGGCGCCAAGCGCCCCAAGGCCTGATCACCGGAGCTGCCTCATGCCTCGACGCCGTGAAGTCCCGAAGCGACAGATACTCCCCGACCCGCTGTACCACTCGCAGTTGGTCAGCAAGTTCGTCAACGTCCTGATGAAGGACGGCAAGAAGTCGGTCGCCGAACGCATCCTCTACGACGCCCTGACCACGATCAAGGAGCGGACCGGGGAGGAGGATCCGGTCACGGTCTTCCAGAAGGCGATCGACAACGTGAAGCCCGCGGTCGAGGTCAAGTCGCGGCGTGTCGGCGGTTCGACGTACCAGGTGCCGATGGAAGTGCGGCCCGCGCGCAAGCTCGCCCTGGCCATGCGGTGGCTGATTCAGGCGGCGAAGGGTCGGAGTGAGAAGACGATGAGACTGCGGTTGGCCGGCGAGCTGCTCGACGCCGCCGAGAACCGCGGAGTTGCGATCAAGAGGAAAGAGGACACCCACCGGATGGCAGAAGCGAACAGGGCTTTCTCCCACTACCGCTGGTAGCGAACGGCGCGAGGCCCGCTCCGTGCGGGTCGCGATCGCGTTTCCGGCCGCCGGTTGTCCACGGCCCGTCCCGTTGCGTCGCCGCCTTCCCGCAGGGCGGCGACTCCCGCGTTGAACCCTTAGAGACCCGTCACGATTCTGCCCGTCAAACCTGATTCACCGCCAACCGTTCGTTCCCCGCACCATGTCCACCGCCACCGCCAGAAACGTCCCGTTGGAGAAGACCCGGAACATCGGGATCATGGCGCACATCGACGCGGGCAAGACGACCACGACCGAGCGCGTCCTCTACTACACCGGCGTGAACTACAAGATCGGCGAGGTGCACGAAGGCACAGCGACGATGGACTGGATGGAGCAGGAGCAGGAGCGCGGGATCACGATCACGTCGGCCGCCACGAGCTGCACCTGGCAGGACCACCGGATCAACATCATCGACACCCCCGGCCACGTCGACTTCACCGCCGAGGTCGAGCGTTCGCTGCGCGTGCTCGACGGCGCCGTCGCGGTGTTCGACGCGGTCGCCGGCGTCGAGCCGCAGAGCGAGACGGTGTGGCGGCAGGCGGACCGTTACGGCGTGCCGCGGATCGCCTTCGTCAACAAGATGGACCGGGTCGGCGCGGATTTCGACCGCTGCGTCCGGATGATGCGCGAACGGCTCGGCGCTACGCCCGTCGTTCTGCAGTTGCCGCTCGGCCGCGAGGACGCCTTTGCCGGGGTCATTGATCTGGTCGAGATGTCGTCCTACATCTACGAGGACGAGAGCCTGGGAGCGCAGTTCACGATCACGGACATTCCCGAGGAGTACGCCGACCTGGCGCTGGCGGCTCGCGAGGCGATGGTCGAGGCCGTGGCGGAGACGGACGAGGAACTGCTCGAGAAGTACCTCTCCGGAGCCGAAGTCACGAGCGACGAACTGCGGGCGGCGCTGCGCCGGGCTACGGTGGCCAACAGCCTGCAGCCGGTGTTCTGCGGATCCGCGTTTCGCAACAAGGGCGTACAGCCGCTGCTCGACGCGGTCCTCGACTACCTGCCGTCACCGCTCGACGTGCCGATGATCGAGGGGATCGTCGAGGGCGACGAGCGCGCTGCCCGCGCGCCGTCGGACGACGCGCCCTTCAGCGCCCTCGTGTTCAAGATCATGACCGACCCGTTCGTCGGCCAGCTCGCCTACCTGCGCGTCTACTCTGGCCGGATCGAGACGGGGCAATCGGTGCTGAACGCGAACCGCGGCGGCAAGGAGCGCGTGGGCCGGCTGCTCAAGATGCACGCGAACAAGCGCGAGGAGGTCAAGCGGGTCTGGTGCGGCGACATCGTTGCCGCGGTCGGTCTCCGCAACGTGACGACGGGCGACACGATCTGCGAGCCTTCGGCGCCCATCGTGCTCGAGTCGATGGACTTTCCCGAGCCCGTCCTGTCCGTCTCGATCGAGCCGAAGACGAAGGCGGACCAGGAGAAGCTCGGTCTCGCGCTCGAGAAGCTGATGCGCGAAGACCCGACGTTCCGGGTCCACACGGATCCGGACACCGCCCAGACGCTGATCTCGGGAATGGGCGAACTCCACCTTGACATCATCACGGACCGGCTGATCCGGGAGTTCCGCGTCGGCGCGAACG
The DNA here is from genome assembly GCA_028875725.1 of Acidobacteriota bacterium. Lineage (NCBI taxonomy): Bacteria > Pseudomonadati > Acidobacteriota > Acidobacteriota bacterium. The sequence continues at coordinate 786 of JAPPCR010000021.1, read as the reverse complement.
TCGGCCGCCCCCAGGTGGCCTATCGCGAGACGATCACCCTGGAATCCGCCGGCGAAGGGCGCTTCGTGCGCCAGTCCGGCGGCCGGGGCCAGTACGGTCACTGCCTCCTGCGGGTGCGGCCGATCGGAGGCGAGGGAATGGAGTTCGAGGACGTGAGCAAGGGCGGCGTGATTCCCAGGGAGTTCATCCGGTCGATCGAACGGGGCATCTCCGAGGCGCTCGAATCGGGTCCGCTCGCCGGCTATCCGGTCACGGGGATCGCCGTCGAGGTCTACGACGGCAGCTCCCACGAGGTCGATTCGTCCGAGGTCGCGTTCAAGATCGCCGGTTCGATGGCCTGGCGCGACGCCGCCAGGGACGCCGGTCCGGTGCTGCTGGAGCCAGTGATGGCGGTCGAGATCACGACGCCCGAGGAGTACATGGGCGACGTGATCGGGGACATCAGCTCGCGCCGGGGCAAGGTGCTCGGCATGGAGATGCACGGCAGGACGCAGATCGTCAACGCCCGCGTGCCCCTCGCGGAGATGTTCGGTTACGCGACCGACCTGCGTTCCGCGACCCAGGGCCGGGCGAACTACTCGATGCAGTTCGAGTCTTACGAACCGACGCCGCGCACCGTGAGCGAGGAAGTCGTAGCCAGGGCGACTGGCTGAAACGAATGCGAGAAATCAACGAGATTCAGAGGTTCAACGAGATCCAGAGAGATCAAGCGAGATAGCGAGGAGTCGAGGCATGGCGAAGGAGAAGTTCGAGCGTACGAAGCCGCACGTGAACGTGGGGACGATC
>JAPPCR010000020.1 GCA_028875725.1 Acidobacteriota bacterium | reverse complement strand
TGACGGCGATCACTGAAATTCCCCACTTCTGATCACTGAAATTCCCCACCTGCGGGGCCATCCACCCACATGGGGTGGGGCTCCTTTGTGCTGGACGTTCGCCAGAGCGTCAGCGACCAGAGGAGCCCCGGCTCAGATGATCACACATGGAGAAGACGTGGAGCTTCACGCACTGAGGGCACAGGGTTGGTCGATCTCGGCGATCGCCCGGCATTTGGGTCTGGACCGCAAGACGGTGCGCGCCCACCTCGCCGGTGAGCGGCAGGCGGGGGTGCGCCGCAGCAGCGCGGTGGATCCCTTCGACGCGGTGGCGGACTATGTGCGCCAGCGGCTGGTTGAGGATCCCCATGTTCGGGCGACGGTGCTGTTCGGCGAGGCCCAGAGGCTGGGCTATCAGGCGTCGTATCCGACGTTCGTGCGCCGCATCCGGCTCGGGGGCCTGCGGCCGGAGTGTCAGGCGTGCTCGCCTCAGCGGGCTCATGTTGACATCGAGCACCCGCCCGGTGAGGAGATCCAGTGGGACTGGCTGGAGCTGCGAGACACCCCGTGGGGCACTGCGGCGTTCGTGCTGGTCGGTGTGCTGTCGCACTCGGGGCGGCTGCGGTGCTGGTTCTCGGAGTCGATGGACCAGCCCCATCTGGTGGCCGGCATCCACCAGGTGCTGGAACGCCTCGGGGGGACCGCCCGGCGCTGGAGAACCGACCGCATGGCCGCGGTGGTGGCACCGGGCACGGACAGGCTCCAGGCGTCGTTCGCGGCCGTCGCCAAGCACTATGGCGCCGCGGTCGATGTGTGCCCTCCTCGGCGCCCCAGGCGCAAGGGCGCAGTCGAGAAGGGCATCGACTATCTCACCCAGTCGTGGTGGCGCACCGCTGCGGTCGCCTCACCCGAGGCAGCGCAGGCCTCAGCTGACCGCTGGTGCATCGAGGTCGCAGACGCTCGGGTGCGCCGCGTCGGCGGCGACGTCCTCACCGTCGCGGAGGCCGCGGCCGGCGAGCCGCTGGGGGCTCTCCCCGCGGCCGCGTTCCCTGTGACGCTCACCCTTGAGCGGATCGTGTCGGCGAACGCGCTGGTGGCGGTGTGGGGCAACCGCTACTCGGTCCCTCCCGAGCTGGCCGGCGCGAACGTGGTGGTCACCCACCGAGTCGGCGCCGACCTCATCGAGATCCACAACGCCGGACGCGCCGTGGCCGAGCACCGGCTGGCACCTTCGGGCGCTCACCGCACCATCCGCTGCCCTGAGCACGCACAGGCCCTGCAGGCCGCGGTGCTCGCAGCCTTCGACACCCAAAGCCCCTGCCGGCGCAAAGCCAACCGGCCCCCCAGCCCCCAAGCCGCCGCCATCGCGGCCCGCCTGAGCCCACACATCGGCGCCGATCCAGTCGTCGACCTCGACGTCTACCGGCGCCTCACCCAACCGGAGGCCTCGTGAGCCCCAAAGACAGCCTCTATCAGCAGCTGCGGTCGCATCTGGCCTACCTCAAGCTGCCCGCCGCGGCCGAGGCGCTGCCCGCCGCGCTCGAGCACGCCAGCGGCTCGGGTCAGACCCACACCGAGTTCCTCGAACAGCTCCTCGCTGTCGAGGTCGACGCCACCGAGGCCCGCCGCCTCGCCGGGCGGATGCGCTTCGCGAACTTCCCAGCCCCCTGGAGACTCACCGACTTCGACTTCGACGCCCAACCCTCAATCGACCCCGCGCTCATCCGTGACCTGGCCAGCTGCCACTACACCGCCGACGCCACCAACGTCTTGTTCATCGGACCGCCCGGCGTGGGCAAGACCATGCTCGCCGTCGCCCTGGGACACGAAGCCGTCGAAGCCGGCCTGCGCGTCTACTACACCACCGCCGCCGACCTCGCCGCCCGATGCCGCAAAGCCGCCCTCGAAGGACGCTGGGCCACCACCATGCGATTCTTCGCCGGGCCCGCCGTGTTGATCATCGACGAGCTCGGATACCTCCCAATGCCCACCGCCGACGCCAACGCCCTGTTCCAAGTCATCAGCCAGCGCTACCTCAAATCCAGCATCATCCTGACCACCAACCGAGGCGCCAACGCCTGGGGAGACATCTTCGGCGACACCACCATCGCCGCCGCCATGCTCGACCGGCTCCTACACCGCTGCGCCGTCATCAACATCACCGGCGACAGCTACCGCCTACGAGCCCACCAAGCCCGCAACCGTCAACACACAACTACAATCCAACCACCCCCGGGTGGGGAATTCCGCTGATCAACTCTGGGGAATTTCGCTGATCGGCGTCA
>JAPPCR010000019.1 GCA_028875725.1 Acidobacteriota bacterium | reverse complement strand
GATCGTCCCCACGTTCACGTGCGGCTTCGTACGCTCGAACTTCTCCTTCGCCATGACGCTCGTTGCCTCTCCCGCCTCAGCGGATCAACTGTCCGTGTTTGTGTTCTGCCTGGATAAGCCTGTCTGGAGCCCACGACCGGATTTGAACCGGTGACCCCTTCCTTACCAAGGAAGTGCTCTACCCCTGAGCCACGTGGGCAGCCGTCTCAGGTTTCCCCGCCTTCAAGTCTCTGGTGTGTTCGGGACCCCCGTTTCCGCTCCCCAGGTCGACCCTCGACACGCAATGCGACCCGCACCTCGGAGCTGACTCCTGCGGTGCTTCGCGGGGAAGGGGCGGAGTCTAGCCGCTTCTGCGGCAGCCGTAAACCCCCCTAAGGCGCCTGGTGGCGCACGACCTCGCCATCGACGAGGAAGACGACATCCTCGGCGATGTTAGTCGCCAGATCGGCCATCCGCTCCAGGTAGCGCGAGATCGACAGGAACTGGATGCAGACCGCCGCGGACCCGGGCTCTTCGTCGATCATCGCCGCCACCACGCCGTACATGGCCTCGTGGCTTCGGTCGACGACCTCGTCCTCGGCAATGACCGAGCGGGCGAGTTCCGTGTCGCCGCCGACAGCCGCATCCAGAGCTGAGCGCAGCATCTTCGGGATGCGCTCGGCCATGGTCCAGATCTCGCGCGGGATCTGGACCGGCTCCGCCACGGCGAGGCTTTCCGCCCGCTCGGCGAGGTTCCGGGCCAGGTCGCCGGCACGTTCGAGGTCGTTGTTCACCTTGAGCCAGGTCACGACCATGCGGAGGTCCGACGCCACCGGCGAGTGCAGGGCCAGGATCTTGAGGCACTCCTCTTCGACCTCGATCTCCCGGGCATCGATGACGCGGTCCCGACGCTGAACCTCATGGGCCAGATCGACGCTCCGCTCCCGGAGCGCCTGCAGCGACTTCGCGATCATGTCCTCGACCATCGCGGCCACCTCGAGGAGCGACCGCGTCACTTCGTCCAGATCGCGCTGCAGGTGAATTCCCAAACCCTTGATCCTCGCCGAGGAATGTCACGCAGCCGTGTGAAGAATGCGTGAAGTACACCTCACTCTTGCAAGCAGGCCTCATTCTGCCGCAGGCAACCAGAGCCGGAACGTGGAACCCCGTCCCCGTTCGCTCTCCACCTCCACTCCGCCGCCGTGTCGTCGGGCGACGTTCTTGACGATCGCCAGGCCCAGGCCGGTGCCGCCGAGTTCCCTGGAGCGGGCGCGGTCGACCCGGTAGAAGCGTTCGAAGATCCGGTCCAGGTGTTCGCTGGCGATGCCCGGTCCCCGGTCTTCGACCTCGAGCACCGCCCGCCCGTTCCGCGCCTGCAGGCGCACGACCACACGACCGCCCGCCGACGAGTACTTGACCGCGTTGTCCACCAGGTTCGACACCGCCTGCCGGATCGCCTCCTCTTCGCCCAGAACCTCGACCGCCTCCTCGGGGAACTCCGCGATCAGCTCGAGACCCCGCTCCTCACTCGCCGGACCGAGCAGATTCAACACTTCGCCGGCCGGCGACCGCAGATCGAGGACCCCTTCCGGAGGTTCGGCCGAGGACTCGATCCGCGACAGGGTGAGCAGATCGGACACCAGCGCGCCCAGACGGTTGCTCTGCCTGCGGATCTTGCGCAGGAAGCGACCCCGCGTCGGGTCGTCGATCGGATCGGCGTCCAGCAGCGTCTCCACGTAGCCGTGAATGGCCGTCAGCGGCGTCTTCAGCTCGTGCGAGACATTCGACACGAAGTCGCGGCGCACACTCTCCAGCCGCTCCAGCTCCGTGATGTCGTGGATCACAGCCACCGCCCCTTCGACCGGTTCGCCGTCCCGCCGGGACGAGAGCAGGGGCGACGCGTTGAGCTCGAACCTGTTAGGGCCGCCGTCCTCGCCGGCCAGCCGCACCAGCGCGAAGGTCCGGCTCACCTGCGTCCGCTTCTCCATCGCCTCGATCAGCGCCCCCGAGATCTCCGGCTGCCGCGACAGTTCGTAGATCGGACGCCCGACCGCCAACTCCGGCGCCGGGCGTCCGAACCAGTTCGCGGCCACCGCGTTCAGGTGCAGCACCTGCCGGTCGCGATCGATCGCCACCACCCCTTCGACCATGCCGCCCAGCACCGCCGTCAACTGGTTGCGCTCCGCCTTGAGCTGCTCCACGTGCTCCACGAAGCGCGCCTCGTTCTCCTCGAGAAAGACCTCGAGGCGGGCGAACTCGTCGCCACGGCCGCCATCTCCTGCCTGCGCGGGGTAGCCGAGCGCCGTGGCCCTTGCCAGCAGACGCCGCGCCCGCTTCGCCAGTCGTCCGGCGGCCAGCCCCACACCGACGCCGGCCAGGAGCGCCGCGGTCCAGACCAGGACCGCGCCGACCAATCCCGAGGCCACCGCTCCGCCCAGCAGGAACCCCGAAACCAGCAGCGTGATACCGCCCAGAAACAGGCGCCAGAACAGAGGTGAGCGAGTCATGGAAGGTCCCGGGCGGCAGCGAAGCAACCGAGCCGGCTCCCTACAACCTACACCCGGGCCGATCCGCCGCTAGGCCTCTTCGTCGCGGAAGCAGTAGCCGATGCCGCGCACGGTCCGGATCAGGCCGCGGTGCGGTCCGAGCTTCTTGCGCACCGCACGGACATGGACGTCGATGTTCCGGTCGATGACCACGGCCCGGTCGCCGACCGCCCGGTCCAGGAGCTGGCCACGGGTGAACACGCGGCCTGGATGCGAGGCCAGGAAGTGCAGCAGGCGGAACTCGGTGGGCGTGAGCTCCAGACGCCGGCCGTCGACCTTGATCCGGTGCTTGACCGGGTCGATCGCTAGCGGCCCACGAACGACTCTCCGATCCGGATCGCTGCCGCGCATCGGCCCCCGCCGGAGGACCGCCCGGACACGGGCGACCAGTTCGCGCGGGCTGAAGGGCTTGTGGATGTAGTCGTCGGCACCGACGCCGAGCCCCAGGACGACATCGCCCTCCTCGCCGCGAGCCGTGACCATGATCACGGGCAGGTCGCGCGTCGATTCCACGGCGCGAAGGCGACGGCAGACATCCAAACCGTCCAGGCCGGGCAGCAACAGGTCGAGCAGCACGATGTCCGGCTTTTCGCGACCGATCACGGAAAGACCGGTCCGGCCGGTGGTCGCCGTCGCGACCTCGAAGCCCTCACGCCGGAGGTTGTACTCGATCAGCTCGAGGATGTCCGGCTCGTCTTCGATGACGACGACCTTCGTGGCGCTCATGGAACGTCCTGGATCCTCAATTGCCGTTGACCCTACTCGAGGCTAGCGAGCCTTCCGTGAACAAGCGATAAAGCCGTTCTTCCGGCGCGCGGTCCTTCACGAACTCTTCACGCTCTCTGAACATCGTCCCCGTCGACCGGCCGCGCGGGCGGCTGCCTCCGTGGCGCCGCCAACGAGACTCACTCCCACACAGCGAGGATCGCGAGTGCTCCGTTTCCTGACGACTGCCGCCTTGATCACCATCGCCACCGCCGCGGCCGCCCGGCACACCGAAGACGGGAAGGACCGGTTCTCGGTCAGCGTCGGCGGGCGAGTCCACGTCGAGGCCAGCTCCTCCTCTCCCGACCCGGCCCTGGAAGAACGGTTCGAGTTCGAGGACGGCGTCGACTGGCGGCGCGCCCGCCTGGTGCTGAACGGCGAGTTCCTCGACCGGTTCACGTTCAAGATCGAGCACGACATCGCGAGCGGTGACATCGTGCCCACGGACGTCTTCATCGAGGCCACGCCCAACGACGGCGCGGCCACGTTCCGCGCGGGCCACTTCAAGGAGCCGTTCAGCCTCTCGATCCAGCAGTCGTCGAACTCCCACTCCTTCATCGCGCGCCCGGCCGCGGTCACGGCCCTGGCGCCCGGCCGCAACCTCGGCTTCATGGTCCACGACCGGCTTCCCGGTGACCGCGTCGCCTGGGCGGTGGGCGCCTTCCGCGACAGCGACGGCTACGACAAGCGGCCCGGGTCGGACTGGAGCCTGACCGGCCGCCTCAGCGGGCTCGCCCTGGATGGAGACGAAGGAAACGATCCCCTGCTCCACCTCGGCGTGGCCCTCTCGCACCGCCAGCCCACCGCGGACGCCGTCCGCCTGCGCGGCCGCACCGGCGTCCGGCTCGCGCCGCGCACGGTGGACACCGGATGGCTGCCCGCCGACGGCATGCGACTGCTGGGGGCTGAGTTCGTGCTTGCACGAAGTTCGTTCTGGCTGCAGGGCGAGGTGCTGTCCGCCCAGGTGGACCTGCTGCCGGTTGGCTCGCCGGATGGCCGGAGCGCCCGCTTCGACGCCCAGTACGTTGAGGCCGGCTGGTTCCTCACCGGAGAGAGGAAGCCGTACAGCCGCAGCTCCCGCAGCTTCACCCGGTTGAGGCCGAAGGCGCCCATGCCCGAAGGCAGGGGCGCCTGGGAACTCGCGGCACGATGGGACCACATCGATCTGAGCCGCGGATCCGTTCTCGGCGGCAGCCAGCAGAGTCTCTCCGTCGCCCTCAACTGGTACCTCCGCAGCAACTTGCGGTTCCTTGGCAACTACGTATCGACCGACCCGGCCGGCGCCGGATCGGTCGAACACGTCGGCCTGTTCCTGCACTTCGACTTCTGAGGCGCGGCACGGGCCACGCCGGTGGACCGTGCGGGACCTGTCTTCGGTGCCTACGAACCCAGATGCTCGGCCAGGAACGCCGCGTAGCGCTCCGACGCCTCGATCCGGTTCACCCGGTTCCGGAAGCCGTGGCCCTCGTCCGGGAACAGGACATACTCGACCGGCACGCCGTTCGCCCGCACCGCCTCGACGAGTTCGTCGCTCTCGACCTGGAGTACCCGCGGGTCGTTCGCGCCCTGGACGACGAGCAGCGGCTTGACGACGTTCGAGGCATGGAACAGCGGTGAGATGCGCTCCAGGCGCTCGCGCTCGGTCGCCGGATCGCCCAGTTCGCCGAGCAGGGCCACCTTCTGCGCCTGCCACCACGGGGGCGTGCTCTCGAGCGTCCGGATCCAGTTCGTCACCCCGAAGATGTTGACGCCGACATCGAAGACCTCCGGCTCGAAGGCCAGCGCGGCCGCCACCATGTAGCCGCCGTAGCTGCCGCCGATGATGCCGACGCGCGAACCGTCCACCCAGTCCTGGGACTCGAGCCAGGTCCGGGCCCACACGCAGTCCTGCAGGTCGACCTCGCCGTGCTTCCTGTCGTCCATGTGGAAGAAGGTCTTGCCGTAGCCGGACGAACCGCGGTTGTTCACCCCCAGGACGACGTAGCCCTGGTTCACCAGGTGCTGGATGTCGGCCCGGTAGGTGCGCCGGGTCTGGCCGCCCGGGCCGCCGTGCACCCAGACCATCGCCGGCGCCGGGTTGTCTGCCGACGCCCCGTGCGGCCGCCACAGGATGGCCGGGATTTCCAGCCCGTCGAAGCTCGGGTACCGAATCACCTCGGTGGTCACGAGATCGTCGGGGTCGATCTCGGGGTTCAGGCTTTGCGTCAGCCGAAGCGCTTCGCCGCCTTGCTCCAGGTCGACCACGTAGAGATCCGAGGGCGACTGGTCGCTGCTCAGGTAGAAGGCCATCAGCCGATCGCTGGCCGAGAAGCCGACTTGCGCGACATCGCCGGCGGGCAGATCGGGAAGCGCGACCGGGGCGCCCGTTTCCGTGTCCAGGACCTCGACCACCGTCGAAGCGTCCTCGTTGATCGCCGACACGCGGTACCGCCCGGTATCGGAGAAGGACACTCCGAAGACGTCCCAGTCGGCGGCGAGCACCAGCTCCCGTGAACCGTCGGCGAGATCGTAGGACCAGACCTGGTTGAACTCCCCGTGCTCGTTCGTCCCGTAGTAGAGCTGCGAGCTGTCCGGAGTGAAGCCGCCCGAGCCGTGCTCGACCTCGCCCTCGTGCTCGGTGACGTGAACGAGGTGACCCGCCATCAGGTCGTAGGCGTAGACGTCGCTGTCGTAGTTGCTGGTCAGCTTGTCGAGCGCCAGCCAGCGGCCGTCGTCGCTGACGTCGCCGAGGCTGAAGCTGCCGTCGTTCTCGAACACGACCTCGCGCTCGAAGTCCCAGGTCCCCGGCGGCGGCACGTCGTACCGGTAGAGATCCATCGCGAAGGGCGTGCGCTCGTTGGTCTGAACGAAGAACGCCTCGCCGTCCGCGCGCCAGCCGGCGAAGGACGCCCGGACGTTGTCTCCCGGCGTCAGGTCCACCGCGCCCTCGGGGACGTCCCCGGCGCCGTCGGAGCCCACGTACAGGTGGTTCAGCTCGTTGCCGCCCTCGTCGCCGGTGTAGAGGAAGCGGTCGTCGTTCGGAAAGTAGCTCTGCGCGAACACCGGACCCGCGCTGTCCGTCAGTTGCCTCGGTTCACCGCCGGCGACCGGCACGCTGTAGACGGCCCAGACTCCGGTCACGTCGCTTGAGATCAGCAGACGGCTCTCGTCCGCCGAAAACGAGGCGCCGCCGTAGGACGTCGTGTTGTGGAACGCGGCGGCGCTGTAGACCGCGGTTTCGCCCGGGGGCGGTTCGTTCCCGGCGCCGCAGCCGAGGGTGGCGAAGGCGACGAGCGTTGCCGGCACCGAAAGGAAGAGCCGGCACCGCACAAAGGGTCCACGGACCGAAGAGTGAGCGGGAGATGTCATGACGAAGCCTCCTGGAGGGGCGATTCGGGTTGGAGCGGCCGGCGTCAAGGGGGCGCGTCGTGCAGCCAACCGGCCTGTTCGAGGATCGAGATCGCGGCCAGATCGACCAGCTTCTCGCCGGCGCCGACCTCGACGATCGTAGCTTCCCTGCCACCGTAGCCGCCCTGGGCCGCCGCGGCGATCGTGGGGAAGTAAGCGAGTTCGCCGTTCGTGTAGCCGGCGAAGAAGACATGAGGTACCTGAGACTCGGCCCGCAGCCGGAGCTGGTGCTCGACGAAGAATTCGCCCGGGAAGGTGGCCAGGGCGAACTGGCCTGCGCCGCGCTCGCCGAGGACCAGCGTGTTCACCTCGGCCTCCCGTTCGCGCGGGAAGCGTGCGCGGTACCTCCGAAGCGACGCCTCCAGCCCGTGGCGCCGGAAACCCTCTTCGACCACCGGGGAGTCCAGGTCCCAGCGCGGCTCGAGCGTCACCAGATGGCGCTTCACGGACAGGGTCGCCGGATCGTGGAACGCATCCGCCGCCGCCAGGTCGGCGCGGACGCGGAGCACCTCCTGGCCCAGCCGTTCTCCCGCCATCCGGACCTGCTCGAAGCCGCCTTCCGCGGGCGGCGTCTTGTCCCAGAAGGGATTGATGTCGCCGGCGGCTCCCTGCAGGAGCATCGGCACGCCGCCTCCGCGCTCGGCGACCAGAGCCGCCATCGCGCCCGGATAGTCGGCCGAGACGAGCATGTTCTCCGGGCCCAGGATGACCGGGTGAACGGCGAAGTTGACCACCGTGGCGATCGCTTCGCCGTCCGCGCCGTCGACGGCCAGCACGCCGACCGACTCGTCCAGCGGCGCGGTCGGCAGACGCTCACGGTTGCGCCAGAACATCTCGACGCTGCCATCGGGAAGCACCCGCCGCCGGTTGTGCCCCTCGCTCGCACGGCCCCAGCCCACCGCGACCCGCGCCGGGCGCAGCGCGGCGTAGGCCTCCAGGATGACGCCGGCGATCTTCCGCTCCAGTTCCTCGACCCACGGGGTCCCGGCGCTCGGGAAGTCTGCCTCGAACAGCGGCGCGGAATGGGTGTGGGAGGCGTTCAGCAGAACGTGGTCGAAGCCGGCGGCGTCCAGCACGGCCTGCCGGATCGGCAGGGTGTTCTCCTTGCGGATCGAGCCGAGATCGAGCGTGACGATCGCGACTGTCTCGCCGCCCGCCTCAAGGACGAGCGCTCGCGCATGGAGCGGGTCGTGAACTTCCGTCGACCGGTTCGTTCCGCGCGCGCCGTAGCCGTAGAGCAGGGAGCCGGCCGGCGGCGTGATCTCGACCGCGGCCGCGCCGGCGCGAAGCTGGGCGCTGGTTGGCGATGGCGTCATGCCGATCCCTCCGAGAACGACAAGACCCGCCACCGCGCCGATCGGTCGCAAGCTCCTAGTTCTCGCCACCGCCCAACGTGCCCCACGGCACCCGGCCCAGCGGATCGCGCAGGATGCGCCGCGCCACGACCATCCGGTGCACCTCGTCCGGGCCGTCGTACAGCCGCGCGTAGCGCGCCTCGCGATACATCTTCTCTAGCGGCGTGTCGCCGGTCACGCCAAGCGCGCCGTGGACCTGGATCGCCCGGTCGATCACGTTGTGGAGCATCCGCGCGCCCCAGAACTTGATCAGCGAGATCTCGACCCGCGCCTGCTCGCCCCGGTCCATCGCCTCCGCCGCGTCCAGGGTCATCAGCCGGGCGGCCTGGATCTCGGCCGCCGACTCGGCGACGTAGCGCTGAATCTCACCCTTCTCCGACAGATAGGAGCCGTGCGCCCAGCGTGACTTGGCGCGATCGCACATCAGCTCAAAGGCGCGCTGGGCCTGGCCCAGCCAGCGCATGCAGTGGAAGATCCGACCCGGTCCCAGGCGCCTCTGGGCGATGACGAAGCCCTCGCCGCGGCCGCCGAGGATGTTGTCCTTCGGCACCCGGACATCGTTGTAGCGCACCTCGCAGTGCTGGCCCGACGTGGTGCCCATCGTCGGCACCGCTCTCACGATCTCGTAGCCCGGGGTGTCCGTCGGCACGATGATCGAGGAGAACTTGCGGTGCCCCTGGGCCTCGGGCTCGGTCAACGCGAAGCAGGTCGTGAACGCGGCCCGGCTGGCGCCGCTGGTGAACCACTTGTGACCGTTGATCACCCAGTCGTCGCCGTCGAGCACCGCCCGCGTCTGCATCAGGGTCGGGTCGGAGCCGGCAACTTCGGGCTCGGTGAGGCCGACCGACGGATAGATGTCGCCCGCCACCAGCGGCTTGAGCCAGCGCTCCCTCTGCTCGTCGCTGGCGTACAGGTGGAGCATGATCGAGTCCTGCATCGTGGCGGAACCGACGGCGATCTGCCCGTAGTGCGAGCGGCCGATGATCTCGTTCAGGTAGACGAACGGCATGAGCGGCAGCCCGCCGCCGCCGATCTCCGCGGGATGGCCCAGCGCCCACAGGCCCCGCTGCTTGGCCAGTGCCTTGAGCTCGGCCAGCCGGCCGCGCGTGCGATCCTCGCCCGACTCCGACTCCAGCTCCGGCTCGGCCGGGATCACTTCGCCGTCGATGAACTCCCGCATCCGTTCGCGGAGCTCGACTACCTCGTCCGTCAGACCGTACCTGCCCATGCCTGTCTCCTTCGACCGCGGTTTGGGAACAGCCGCCGATGATGCCACAGAGGCTATGTGCCTGTGCGCTTGCCGACTCGCGCTACGCGGCTTTTCGGGACACCACCCTGGTACGGATGGGGCTGCTCAGGATCCCGACCTCCAGGCCGTCGGCCGGCAACTCGTCGGATTCAGGTTCCAGTCGCCATCTCCGAACCAGAGCGGCCAGTCCGGACACGAGGACGGCCATGGCCAGGGGCACGCCCCTGCAGCCCCTCGGCTCCAGGCCGAACGGCAGGTAGCCCCCCCGCGGGCATGCCTGTCCCTCCAGCCAGCGCTCGGACCTGAACTCTTCGGCGTCCTCCCAATACTCGACCCGGCGGTGCATCACGTGCGTGACGACCTCGACCAGCGTGCCCCTCGGGATGAAGTAGCCGCCGAGCGACGTGTCCCGCACCGCCCGGCGGGGCACCAGGAGCGGGGCTGCAGGCTGAAGACGAAGCAGCTCGTTGAAGACGGCCTCGGCGTAAGGGAGCCGCTCGAGGTCCTCGGCACAGAGCGGCCGGTCGCCGGCGACGCGATCCACCTCCTCCTCGAGCCGCGCCCGAACCTCCGGATTGCGGCTCAGGTAGTGCGGAATGTAGGACATCACATGAACAGCCGGATCCCAGGCGCCGACGAAGGCAGCATAGGCCTCGTCGCGAATCTCCGAGTCGCTGCTGAAGGACCAGTCCGACTCTCCCCGCTCCGTCGCCTGGACAAAGTGCGCGATCAGACTCGTTTCCCCGCTGTCAGGATCCCTGGCCTTCCGGATCGAGTCGTACACCGCCGTATCGAGCGGTCTGATCGCCCTACGCGCCTTCAGATCGTGCGGCAGGGGCAGTTTCCTGAACAGCCTGTATCCGGGCACGGCGAACACGATGAAGCTGAGCTTGGCTGCTCTCATCATCGCCAGACCCGGCCCCGGGCCCAGTTCACGCCCGGCGCCGAGCATCGAAGTCGTCAGCGCGTTCCACGTGTAGCGCTCGACCTCGGCCCGGAAATCGACCGTGCTTCCCTCCGTGAGCTCCCCGGCGAAGGACGACGCTTCCGAGACGGCGATCCGCCGGAACGCCGCCGTTCGCTCGGGGGTGAACGCGGTGACCGTGAGATCCGTGAGCCGTTGGTGCTCGTCGCCGAACGGCGTCCTGGCAAGGCAGGGGGACTGAATGACCTCGAAGGCGAACGCCGGAGTGTCTTTCTGAAACAACTCGGGCTTCCGCACCAGGTCCTCGGCGATGTCCGGGTCGAAGACAGCGCAGTGCCCTCCGTTGGGCACCTCGAAGTAGACGATGTCGCCCCACTGTTCGTGGAGCCAGTGGAAGAAGCCGGTGTAGTCGGCCGCCAGCCGGCGCATGGTCTGGAGCTTCTTCCGTGGCGGGCCCGGCGGAAGCTGGCGTTTCGGCTTGGCTTCTGTCTGCTGCATGGTCCGAACGAGCTTATCTTCCTCCCAAACGGGAGGTAGACTCCGTCTGGACTCGCCTCCAACATGCGCACCAGACCCACTGCGGGGGTTCAAGGGGACCCGGAATGAAGCTGCCCCCGGGCCCGAAAGGCCACCGGCTCCACAACCTCCGGCAGCGAACGGAGAACTACGGCGCGTTCGCGGACGAACTCCGCCGCGAGTACGGGGAGATCGTCTCCTTCGAGCTTCCGTTCATGAAGTGCTGCGTCGTCTTCGACGCCGAGCTCGTTCGCGAGGTCCTGGTCACCCAGCAACCGTACTTTCGACCCTGGTTCCCGGGCGATCTGTCGGACGACTGGAAGTACGGCTCGATCTCGCTGCACCAGGGCGAGGAGCACCGGCGAAGAGCCGAGTTCATGACGTCGGTCTTCGCGGGCGACTCCGAGGGCGCCTACGCTAAGGTCATCGCCGAACAGGCGACGATCCTGAGAAAACGACTCGCTGCCAGCCAGGGCGTCGACCTCGTCAAGGAGTTCGAACGCTTCGCCTGGGACGCGATCGTCGAGATCGTCCTCGGCCGCGGCGTCGAGCTGCCCCGTCAACTGGGAGAGGACACGCTCACGCTCCAGAAGACGTACCTGCTGCTGGACATCCTGCCCGGTCCGAGACTGTTCAAGTCGCTACCGCTGCCGGTTCTCCGACGAGGCAGGAAGAGCGTCGGGCTCGTCGACGCCGCGATCTACGGCGCCATGCAGAGAGCACGCGACTCCGGGTACTCCGGCAGGGACGTCGTCGCGCAGTACGTGCGGGCCATGGACCTCGAGGGCGCCGCGGGCGGTCTGGACTCCGACCAGGCGATCCGGGACGAGCTGATCATCCTGCTGACTGGCTTCATCGACGCGCCGACCAGCGCCCTTGCGTTCGGCGTCCACTACCTGGCCAGGAATCCGGACGTCCGTCTGAAGGTGGAGCGCGAGGCGGACGCCGTCCTGAATGGCGGGAGCATCCAGCCCGCCGACTTCGACCGATTGCCGTACACCAGCGCCGTACTCGACGAAGTGCTCCGGATCGATCCGCCAACCGCCGTCATGTTGCCCAAGGAGGCGACCGAGGATCGCGTGCTCGGCGGCTACCTGATTCCGAAGGGCACGCTCGTTCATGTGGCGATGAGGGCCCTGCACCACAGGCCGGAGCACTGGGATCAGCCGTCGGACTTCAGGCCGGAGCGCTGGCTCGAGGAATCGCCCGCCCACTGTCCGGCCCATGCCTACGTTCCTTTCGGGCTGGGCCCCCACTTCTGCCAGGGAATGGACATCGCCCGGCGGATCTTCGTGTTCGGCACGGCATCTCTGGCCAACCGGCTCCGGCTGGAGCCCCGGTCCACCGATCCGCCGAACCGGAACGACACGGCCGTCGGCGTCGTCGGGCCGTGGACGGCGGACGTTCACGAGAGGCGGGACGCGAGCCGCCTACAAGCAGGGGAGCAACATGCCTGATTCAGATGCACGTTCGGGGCAGCCTGACCCGGGGATCGAGGTCGGAGACTCGAAGCCGATCCTCGTGGCGAGGATGATCGACACCTGGAATGCCGACCAGGAGACCGTGTTCGCCACGCTCGCCCACGGCGGCCGTCACGGGGAGGCGATTCCCGAAATGCTGAGCGTGGAGTTCGTCTCCGACAAGACGATGGGAGTCGGCGCGCAGTTTCGGGAGATCCGGGACTGGACCCCCATCCAGGTGGCGTTCGCGAAGTTCGCCAAGCTGCATCAGAACGTCGTCACGTGCATCGAGTACGAGCCCCACCGCCGAGTCCGGTACATGTCCAACGGCGCCGGAGCGCGGTGGCACTCGATCTACACGCTCACCCCGGTGGGCGAAGGCCAGACGCAGGTGGAGATCCGACTGGAGATCCGCCCCAAGAATCTGCTGGGCAAGTGGCTGCCGCAGTTGATGAAAGCTCCCGTCCAGGCCAGCACCGAGGCCGACTTCAAGGCACTCAAGGCTCGCATCGAAGGCGCCGGGAGCTGAGCGTCAGGCGCCTGAGGCGTCCTCAGCCGTACCGTCCCTCGATGTAGGCCGCCGTCTGGCTGTTCGCCGGGTTCAGGAACATCGACGCCGTGTCGCTGTGTTCGATGATCTCGCCGAGCAACATGAACACGCACTCCTCGCTGGCCCGGCGGGCCTGCGCCATGTTGTGGGTGACGATCAGGATCGTGTAGTCGCCGCGGAGCTTCCAGATCAGCTCCTCGACGGCCTCCGTGCCGGCGGGATCGAGCGCCGAGCACGGTTCGTCCATCAGCAGCAGTCTCGGCTTGACCGGCAGCAGGCGCGCGATGCACAGCTTCTGCTGCTGCTCGAGCGAGAGCTCGGTGCCCCGGCGGTCGAGCGAGTCCTTCAGCTCGTCCCAGAGCAGCACTTCGCGCAGCGCCTCCTCGACGATCCGGTCCCTCTCCACCCTGTTCGGCGGTCGTCCATCGGGCAGGTGGACACGGGTTCCGAACAGGACGTTGTCCCGCACGGACAGAGGCAACGGGTTGGGACGCTGGAAGACCATGCCGACCTGCTTGCGGAGCTGAGCGAGCTCGACTGACGGGTCGAGCACATCGAGGCCCCAGAGCCGGATGCTGCCGGTCGTGCGCACGTAGCCGAGACGCTCGTTGATCCGGTTGACCGAACGGAGAAGCGTCGTCTTGCCGCAGCCGGACGGACCGATCAGGGAGGTGATCGCGCCGGCACGAACTCGAAGATCCACGTCGAGCAGGGCCTGGAAGTCGCCGTACCAGAGGTTCAGCTTCTCGACCAGGATGGCCGCCGCCGCGTCGACGGCGCCCGGCGTCGACGGCTCCGCCGCGCTCATCCGAACTTCCCTTCCACGTAGGCGGTCGTGCGCGCGTCCTGGGCGCCGCCCTCGAACATCGCCTCCGTTTCCGTGACCTCGACCAGCTCGCCGGTCAGGAAGAAGGCGGTCCGCGAGGCCAGCCGGCGCGCCTGCTGGACGAGGTTCGTGACCAACACGATCGTCATCTCGGACTTGAGCTCCGCCAGCACCTCCTCGATCCGCATCGTCGTCACCGGATCGACCGCGATCGAGAACTCGTCGAGCAACAGGATCGACGGGTCCTGCGACAGGGCGCGGGCGATCGTCAGCCGCTGCTGCTGGCCGCCGGAGAGCAGGCTGCCAAGGGAATCGAGCCGGTCCTTCACCTCGTCCCAGAGCGCCGCGCGGCGGAGGCAGCGTTCGACGATCACGTCCAGGTCCGCCTTCTTCCGCGTGCCCCGCAGCCGGGACGACAGCGCGACGTTGTCGTAGATGGAGAGTGGCAGGCCCACCGGCAGGGGAAAGACGACTCCGATCCGCTGCCGCAAGGCATAGGGGTTGCGCCAGCTGCGAACGTCCCGCCCCTCGACCCGCACGCTGCCGGACACCTCCATGCCCGCCGTCATCAGGTCCATCCGGTTGATGGCGCGCAGAAACGACGTTTTGCCGCTGTTCGCCGGCCCGATGATGCCGAAGATCTCCTGCGTCGGCACCTGGAGCGTGACGCCGGAAAGCGCCGGCTTGCCGTGGTAGCCGATCGCGAGATCCTCGACCTCGATCACGAAGTCGGCGGTCTCGTCCGCCCGGACGGGAACGCTCACCACTTCTTGCGGCCCCGCAGGTAGACGCGGAAGGCGATCGAGATGCCGTTCATCGCCAGCACCATGGAGATCAGGACCAGTGCGACGCCGAAAGGCATGTGCTCCGGCACGTCCGGCACCTGGGTCGAGATGACGAACAGGTGCAGCGACATCGCCATCGTCTGGTCGAGGACCCCCTGGGGCAGGAAGGGAAGGAAGAAGGCGGCGCCGGTGAACATGATCGGGGCGGTCTCGCCGGACGTGCGGGACACCTCCAGGATGACGCCGGTCAGGATGCCGCTGATCGAGTTCGGCAGCACGATCTTGCGGATCGTCTGCCAGCGCGTGGCGCCCATGTTCCAGCACGCCTCGCGGAAGGCGAGCGGCACGGTCTGGAGCGACTCCCGGGTGGCGACGATGACCACCGGCAGCGTCATGACCGCCAGCGTCAGGCTGGCCGCCAGGATGCTCGTGCCGAAGCGAAAGAAGATGACGAAGGCGCCAAGGCCGAACAGGGCGTGCACGATCGACGGCACGCCGGCCAGGTTGATGATCGCCAGGTTGATCGCCCGGGTGAGTCGGTTGTCCGGCGCGTACTCGCTCAGGTAGAGCGCCGCCGCCACGCCGACCGGTACCGAGGCGATCAGGGCGACGACGACCAGCCACACGGTGCCGACCAGGGCCGGCAGGATGCCGCCCGCGGTCATGTTGTTGAGCGGCTGGGTGAACAGGAACTCCCAGGAGATGGCAGGTCCGCCGCGGACGATCAGCACGCCCAGGATGAGGGCGACCGGCAGGATGAGCATGCAGGTCATCCACAGGAAGAGGAGCCGGAAGAGACCCTCGACCCTCTGATTGCGGCGGTTCTGTGCGGTCGCTTCGAACATGGCGCCTCGCTACGGATTCGCCGACGCGGCCGGCCGGCGGCCGCGGCGGCGGTACTTGCGCTGACCGCCCCGCACGAAGACGTCGGCGGCGAAGTTGATCGCGAAGGTGACCAGGAACAGGAAGATGCCGAGCGTGAAGAGCGCACCGTAGTGGTCGGAACCGGCGGCCGTCTCGCCGAGTTCGGCGGCGATCGTCGCGGTCAGAGCCCGCACCGAGTCGAAGGGGCTCGTCGGCAGGTTGATCGAGTGGCCGCTCGCCATCAGCACCGCCATCGTCTCGCCGAACCCGCGTCCGACGCCGAGCAGCGTCGCCGCGACCAGACCGTTGCGGGCCGCGGGCAGCACGACCTTGAAGGTCACCTGCCAGCGGGTCGCCCCCATCGCTTCGGCGGCCTCGCGATAGGTGTCGGGCACGGCCTTCAGGGCGTCCTCGGCGATCGTCGTCATGATCGGGGCCGCCATCAGCCCCAGGATGACCCCGGCGTTCAGGACGTTCAGGCCGACCGGCACGTCGAAGACCTGGATGATCAGCGGGTTCATGATGGACAGCCCGATGAACCCCCAGACCACGGAAGGGATCGCCGCCAGGAGTTCGACCAGCACCTTCAGCGTTTCGCGCACGCGGCCGGTCGCGAACTCGCCGATGTAGATCGCGGCCCCCAGCGAGAACGGCACGGAAACGACCATGGCGAGTCCGGTCACCGAGGCGGTGCCGGCGATCAGGGCGAGCGCGCCGTAGGTCGGGTTGTGGCTCGAGGTCGGCGTCCAGCGCGGCGAACCGAAGAACTCGCGGAAGTCGAAACGGTCGAAGACGAAGCCGGCGCCCTCGCGCGTGATGAACACGAAGATGCCGGCGATGAAGACGATCGCCGACAACCCTCCGGCCAGCACCAGAATCTGCACCGCGCGGTCGATCCACCACGCCGCATCGCGCCGGTCCGCGGCGTGCGCTGTTTCAGGCAAGCCGGCCGCCGGGGAACCAGAGACGCCGCGCCATTCCCGGAAGCCTGTTCCCGGTCAGGAACAGTCCACGTCGCCGCGCGGCGCGTAACCCTTGTCGTAGATGATGCACTGGCCCTCGTCGCTGAGCACCCAGTCGATGTAGTCGCGGATCTCGCCCTGCGGCTCGCCCGCGGTGTACATGAACAGCGGACGCGCGATGGGATAGGAGCCGTCGATCGCCGTCTCGACCGAGGGAGACACGCAGTCGCCGTCCTCGCCCGTTCTGACGCAGGGCATCTTGACGTGGTCCGTCGCGTAGGCGAGACCGCTGTAGCCGATCGCGCAGGGCGTGTTCTCGACCAGGTCGACCACGTCCTTGGAGCCGTGCATGTCGCGCGAGCCGAGCCGGAAGTCCCGCCGGTCGCCGAGCACCGCTTCGCGGAAGTAGACGTAGGTGCCGGAGTTGTTCTGCCGGCTGACGCGAACGATCTCGTCGCTGCTGCACCCCGGCACCTCGACGCCGTACTGGCTCCAGGTGTCGATATCGCCGCCCTCGCCGTACAGCGCGGCCAACTGCTCCAGCGAGATCTCGTCCATCGGGTTGTCGGGATGGACGTACACGGCCAGGGCGTCGTAGCCGACGACGAACTCGATCGGCTCGTTGCCGTTGCCGCGCGCCAGTTCGATCTCGGAGTCCTTCATCTTGCGGCTCGAGTTCGCTATGTCGACCGTGCCGTTGATCATGGCCGCGATGCCGGTTCCCGACCCGCCGCCGGTCACCGCGACCGCGGTGCCGGGCCTCAAGGCGGCGTACTCCTCGGCCCACGCCTGGGCGACATTGACCAGCGTGTCGGAGCCCTTGTTCTGGATCAGGCTGCGGGAACCGCCCCCGCCGCCGCAGGCGGCAACCAGGGCGGCGGCGATCGCCAAAGCGCATGAGGCGAAGGCGCGTCTCTTTGTCTTCATATGGCTGGAATTCCGTTGCGATTCGAGGTGCTCCACGCCCGCGGAGCGTAGCCCACGGTTCGTGAACAACCCATAAAGATCCGCGACTGGTGCGCCGGCGTCCCCGCCGGCCCTGAGAGCGCCGCGCCGCGAAGCCGCGACCATCCTGCGGCGCTAGAAGTATGCCGTCAATGACGACCAGGCCACCACAGGCACCGCTCCGTACTCGCTAGCGAGGACACCGTCCCGAACGCCGGGTCCGGTCGAGGCGATGAGGCCCGCACCGATGGAAACGTGGTCGGATACGGACCAGGCGATGCCCGGCTGAAACAGTGCCGAGGAATCGTCCTGGTTGTAGAGCACGGCGCCGCTGACGGTCAGCAGCGGGTGGGCCTGCCAGGCGAGAGAGATTCCGGCGTAACGCCGGCCGAGCGAGATGACTTCGCCGCGCCGGACCCGGTCCGCCTCGGCAATCCGCTCGTAGTCTGCCGCCTCGCCAGCGCCAAAGCCGTTCCAGCTCGCCTCGGCAATCAGGGTCAGCCGCGGCGTCAGGAGACGGTCGACGCCCACCGTGACGCGCCAGAAGTCGCCGCAGCCAAAGACCGGGTGGGTGCTCTCCGCATCGCAGCCCGGACTGGTCCAGGAGACTTCGCCGCGCAGACCGGTGCCGTGAACATCGGCCGAAAAGAAGCCGCCGAGGACGAAGTCGCGGTGGAAGCCGCCCACCATGTAGCCGAAGTCGACGCTCGAGGGGCCCTCGCCCAGCTCGCTGTGGAAGCGGCCGAGCGAGGCGAAGCTGAGATCGTCCGGGGTCCGCGTGCCCTGGCCGGCGGCGATGACCTCGACCTCGGAGAAGTCGCCCACCGGAACGGTGAAACGGAGCGCGTCGACTCCGGGCTTGTAGTCGCGGTCGATGCGCTGCGGCGCGAACGGCGCGAACAGGTCGAGGACCGGCCAGAAGTAGTTCACCCCCCAGGTGATCGCCTGGCGGCCCGCGACCATCCGGAACCCGGGCCGGTCCCAGCGCAGGTTCAGACGGTCGATCTCCGTCGTTCCGGCCAGGTCGCCGCCACCGAAGGAGTCCCGCTCCAGGTCGAAGAAGCGCCGGGTACCGCCGGTCGCAATGGAGGTCACGGCGCCGCTTCCGGGCGGCGACGTGGCCTGTGCAAGGCCGTGCAGTTCGAGACGGAAGCGATTCCGGGATGACGTCTGCCAGCGGGAGTCGAGCTTGAGCCGGAGAATCCCGAGTTCGACGCCGCCGGCCCCAGCCCCGGCGCCGTTCTCTTCCGCCGGCTCCCCGTCGCCAGCCAGGTCCGTCTCTTCCAGCACGCCGAAGGCGAAGACGCGCACGTCGCCGCCCACCACCGTCTGCGCGGCGGCCGGCGACACGGCGGCCAGGAAGAGCAGCCCGGCGACGCCGGCGACCTGCAGCGACCTACCGGCGCTCGTCGCTCGCGATGTTCCCATCGACCAGGCGCACGACTCGACGCGCCCGTTCCATGACCTGCGGATCGTGAGTCGAGAAGAGGAAGGTCACGCCCTGCTCCCGGTTCAGTTCCTCCATCAGGCCGAGCAGCGTCTCCGCCGTTTCCGAGTCCACATTCGCGGTCGGCTCGTCGGCTAGCACGACCGCCGGGTTGCTGGCGATGGCGCGGGCGATCGCGACCCGCTGCTGCTGACCGCCCGAAAGCTCAGAGGGCCGCCGGTCTTCCAGCCCCTTGAGCCCGACCTGTTCCAGCAGACCCATCACCCGTTCGCGCCGGCTCGCGGCGTCCACGCCCTGGACCCAGAGCACCATCTCCGCGTTCTCGTAGGCGGTCAGCACCGGCATCAGGTTGTACGCCTGGAACACGAAGCCGATCCGGTCGCGACGCAGTTCGGAAAGCTCCTTCTTGTTCAGGCCGCCAAGGTCCTGGCCCTCGAGCACGATCGAACCCGAAGTCGCCGCGTCGAGCGCCCCGATCAGGTTCAGCATGGTCGTCTTGCCGGAGCCCGAGGGGCCGCATACGGCTGTGAACTCACCCGGCTCGACCTCCATCGAGAGTCCGCGCAGGGCATGGATGTCGACGCTGCCCTGGCGGTAGACCTTGGTGGCGTCCCGCAACGCGATGACCGCTCCGTCCCCCATCTCACACCACCTTGATCGTGTCGACGGGCTGCACCCGGCCCGCGCGCCAGGCCGGATAGATGCCCGAAGCGAGGGTCGCCACGACCGCGAACAGGCAGATCAGCACCGCGTTGCGCGGGAAGATGCCGATCTTGAGGACCGGGTCCAGGCCGACGCCGGCGACCTCCACCGTGCCGCCATAGACCGCGGTCAGGTCGAGGCCTGCCGAGGACAGGTAGAGGTAGGGCCCGATCGTGATCAGAAAGGCGCCCATAAGACCGAGCACCGCCAGCCAGGCGCTCTCCATCATGACCAGTCGAAACAGCCGGCCCGGACTCCAGCCGATCGCGAGCATGATCCCGAACTCCCGCAGCCGCTCCATCACGCTGACGAACAGGGTGTTGAAGATCCCCGCCGCGACCAGCACCGCGATCAGAATCTCCATGACGACCGCCCCGCCGACCTTGAGCGCGATGAACGCCGCCAGTTGCGGCTGACTCGTGTTCCAGGGGAGAGCCGCCACCGTCTCGCCGAGCTCGCGGTCCAGCCGACCGGCGATCCCGCCGCTCCTCCGCTGGTCCTTCAGGAAGACGGCGACCAGCGTCGCCTCGTCCGTGTCGTAGCCGAGCAGGTCGCGCACCGTGGCGATCGGCAGCAGGCAGAAACCGCCGTCGACGGTCGGTGCGTTGGTCTTGAGCGTTCCACGCAACCGCGCCAGGCCGCTGACGATCTCGCCGTTCCTGTCCGTCAGGGTGTAGACCACCTTGTCGCCCAGCTCCATCCCCAGATTGCTGGCCAGCCGGTGGCCCAGGATCACCCCGTCGCGGTCGCCGGGTTCAAGGGCCGAGCCCTGGTCCAGCGCCTCCAGGATGGACAGGGTCGTTTCGTCCTCGGCCTCCGGATCGAAGGCGATGAAAGCGGCGCTGAAGTTCTCGCCCGCCGTGGCCAGCATCGTCGGCCCGATGACCCGGTCGACGGCGTGGGCGATGTGACCGGCCTCACCGTCGAGCGCCGTTTCCACCGCCTCGCCGTGGACGACGGTGCGGGTCAGCGTCGGCGTATCGAGGTACTCGGGATGCTGGAGGCTGACGTGGCCCCCGCCGAGGCGGGCGGCCAGATCGATCATGTCCTTCCAGTTGCGATCCTGCATCGCCGTGAACACGACCGCCAGGAACACGCCGAAGACGATCGAGCCCATCGTCAGCAGGGTGCGCCGACGGTTTCGCCACAGGTTGCGCCAGGCCAGCGTCGCGACGTTCGGTCCACTCATGTTCCTTCCTCTCTTCCCACGCCCAGCTACTGGTGATGGATCGCCTCGATCGGGCTGATCCGCGCCGCCTTGAAGGCCGGGAACAGGACCGCCAGCCCGACGATGAACAGCAGGATGAAGACCGGCCCGGCGATCGTCGCCGGGCTGACCGCTCCGGTCCAGATCCGGTCCATCGAAACGCCCATGATGGCGGTACCGCCCAGTTGGCCGACATCGATGCCCCGCGTGGTGACGAACCAGAGCGCGGGCACGCTTGCCACCAGCCCGATGGCGATCGCCAGTGCCGCCTGCAGCGCGCCCTCCGTCAGGATGAGCGCGAGCACCCGTCGTGGCGAAACGCCGATCGCCTTCAACACGCCGAACTCGCGGATCCGCTCGAAGACAGCCATCAGCATGGCGTTCAGGATCATGATCGCGATCACGACGTAGACGACGAAGGCAACGACCTGGACCGCCGCTTGAGCGGAGTCGAAGACGTTCGCGAGACCCGGCAGGAGATCCCTCCAGCTCTTCACCTCGGCTCCGGGCGCGCTCGCCGCGGCGGCTTCCTGGGCCATCTCCCCGGCAGCGTCGAGGGTCTGTCCTTCCCCGCTGCGGACGATGACCTGGTGGGCGCCGTCCTCGAGCGCAAAGAAGCTCCGGAACTGACCCTCCACGAGGAACACGGTCGCGCGGTCCGTCTCCTCGCTCAGGCTCTGCAGCACGCCCCGGACCCGGAACAGGTCGTTCGCCATGCTGCCGTCGGTCGCCTGGCTCAGTGCGATGAGTTCGTCGCCAACATCGATTCCAAGCGTCCGCGCGAGTCTGTACCCGAGCACTACGCCCTCGGGATCGGCCGGATCCAGCCACTCGCCCCGGTCGAGCCGCTCGTAGACGTCACTGACCCGTGCGTCCCGTTCCGGTCTGAGCCCCTTGAGCAACGCCCCGGTCGACGCGTCGCCCGAAGCGACCAGGGCGCCGCCGAGCAGGCGCGCGCTCGACCGCAACCCGGTCTCGTCCAGCGCCTCCAGCAGGGCGTCCGGCTCCTCTATCCGCTCCCAGATGGAGGGCCGCTCAAGGTAGCCGGCGGCGTGGATCTGGATCTCGCCCAGCTCCACGTCGAGCAGGGTGCTTTCCATGCTGCCCAGCATCCCCTGCATGAGCGACGTGTAGAGCACCATCGCCCACAGGGCCAGGGTCATCGCACCGACCGTGACCAGCGTGCGGCGGCCGTTCCGCCACAAGTTGCGCCAGGCCATGCGGAGAATCTTCATGCAGCGCCTAAGACCACTCGCAGTCCTGTCGATCGAGGCGGCTCGACTCCATCTTCATCCGGTCGTGCCTGTGGCTATTGCCGCAAGGACCGCAGCGAGAAGGTACCCGCCGGCAGGTCGACGTTGAACGCGTGTTCCTCGTAGACGATCTCGGTGAACTCGTCGGCATCGTCCGCCGGAATCACCCGCATCCGCCGCGGCAGCGTCCTGCCGCCCAGCGGACCGAAGTCCTCGTAACGGATCGTGCGCACCAGACGGTCGCGCTCGTCGAAGTACTCGGCCTGGTCGAGCAGCATGTCCTGCGCCCGAAACCGGGCGTCGATCGCGCCCCACACGACCGGAGCGTCCGGCAGCGGGACGCAACGCACCAGCCAATGCCCGGAGCCGTCCGCCGGCCGTTCCCTGTAGGCACACTCGAAGTCCTCGCTGTAACGGGACTCATGGACCAGGTCGTCGTTCGTGAAGTGGCTGCCCATCCACGCCGCCTGCATCATCGACCCCGGCACCTTGATCGTCCTGTCGACCTTGGGGAGGTAGTTCCAGATGTTCTGCTCGACCTTGAGTGTGGCGGTGCCGCGCTCCTTCGCCGGTGCTTCGATCCGTACCAGCGCCGTCTCGGTGCCCTCCGAGACGACGTGGAGACGCAACTCTCGCTGCCAGCGCTCGGTCTTGATCCGCATCGTGATCCGGCTCTCGCTGGAGTCCCCCCGCATCGCGTCGTCCGTGGCGCGCATCAGCACGTCGAGCGGTGGGTCGGCCGGCTGCGCCGTCGCAGCGGCGGAGAGGAGAAGCCAAGAGGCCGCGAGCAGGAGACTCGCGCAGAGAAAGGACCTGTTCACGCGAGGGAGGACTATAGCAACGGCAGCGATCCCCGAACTCCGGCAGGCCCCGCGCAGCCTGGTTCGACCGCCCGAGATCCGTCTAGGTCAGCAGGAGGCGCAGAACATGGAACGCTACGCGGTAAGATCGTCCACCAAGGCGGTCAGACGACGGCTCGAGGCAGCCGGTTTCGACTCAGCTCAGGCGGAGGCGCTGCTCCACATGATCGGTGACAGCCAGGAAGCGCTGGCAACGAAGCAGGATCTCGCTTCGGTCCAAGGCGCGCTGAAGCAGGACATCGCCGAAGCGCGCATCGAGCTCAAACAGGACATCGCCGAAGTGCGCACCGAGCTCAAACAGGACATCGCCGAAGTGCGCACCGAGCTCAAACAGGACATCGCCGAAGTGCGCACCGAGCTCAAACAGGACATCGCCGAAGTGCGCACCGAGCTCAAACAGGACATCGCCGAAGTGCGCACCGAGCTCAAACAGGACATCGCCGAAGTCCGTAGCGACCTGAGCGACCTCGCGACGGCCGTGGCGGCGAACACCGCCCGAATCGACGCTCTCGAAGGGGCGATGCAGGACCTGCGCCAGGAGATACGGGACCGCTTCGAGAGCTTCCGCCAGGAGATCGCGGGTCAGATGGACGGACTGCGAGCCGAGATGAGGGCACTCAAGTGGATGTTCGGCACCGTTCTGGCCCTGATGGTCCCGATGGTCGGCGCGATCCTCGGCTTGGCTCTGCGTTGAGCCTGCCCCGGCACCCAGATTCGCTTGCGCACGTCGCTTCGGTTTCCTCCTGAGGCGCACCATTTGCGGACCGTTCAGCGGCCTCCTGCACCCCTTCGCCGGCGGCAGGGACAAATGAGGCCTCCAGATTGACATGACCAGCAACCGCGCTCGAGCGACGTATGCTGCCCTTGCGGCAACAATGCTCCTCGCATTCGCCGACGGAGCCGGCGCCCAGGAACTGCGCGGCCGTCTTGTCGGCACGGTGACCGACGCCACCGGTGCCGTGCTTCGAGGCGTCACGGTGACCGCCTCGAGTGCGGCTCTGATCCGCCAGCGGGAGGTGGTGACCGGAACCCAGGGCGGCTACGCGTTCCCCGCCCTGCCGACGGGCGACTACACGCTCATCTTCTCGCGTTCTGACTTCCAAACCACCGTCCGCGACAACCTCCGCGTCCTGCTCAACACGACGCTGACCGTGGACGCCACGCTGGAGGTGGGCGCCGTCGATGAGACGATCACGGTCAGCGCCGCGGCCCCGCTCGTTGACGTCAGAACGACCACCACCGCGGTCAACTTCACCAAGGAACTCCTCGAGGACGTTCCGAACGCGCGCGACATCTGGGCCGCCATGGCGCAGGCGCCCGGTTTCCAGATGGAGGCCTACGACGTCGGTGGATCGCACACGGGCACCCAGACGGGGTACCAGGCCTTCGGCTTTGGCGACCAGCACCGCACTCTGCTCGAAGGCATCAACGTCACCGAAGGGACGTCCGCGAACGCCGGCTACTTCGACTACGGGAGCCTGGAGGACTTCCAGCTCGGCGGCGCCGGGAACATGGGGGAGACGCACGGCCTGGGGGCCTTCCTGAACCTGACCACGAAGTCGGGCGGCGACCGCTTCGCCGGAGACGTCTACGTCGACTTCCTGGACGACGGCTCCGTGGCGGACAACGTCCCCGACGCGCTCCGTGAAGGCGGCGGGACACTGGGCCGATACCGGGCGCCGCCGGGAGGACTGCGAGCAGGCAACCCGCTCACGCTGCAGGGCGACCGGAACATGGGGATCGGCGGGCCGCTCCGCCGCGGTCGGACCTGGTTCTACGCCGGCTACCGCCTGAATCACCAGGAGGAGCTGACCATCGGGCATCCGAACCCTTCCACGACGCAGCTCGAGAACTGGACCGCCAAGGTGACCCACCAGTTCAACGACGGGAGCCAGCTCGTCGGCTTCTTCAACCACCGCACGAAGCTGCAGCCGGAGCGCGGGCTCGGCGGCGACCGGTCACTGGACACGGCGTGGTTCCAGCAGTCCGTGAACATGCCGATGAAGCTGGAGTACCGGAACCCCCTCACCAACAGGATGTTCCTGAACCTCCAGGCCAGCCACTGGATCAACCGGTGGCCCCTGTATCCGACCCAGACCCGCTCGTCGAGCGTGGAGGGGCTTCCGCCCGGACGGCTGGAGGTCAACACCGGCGACTACACGAACGCCCACAGCTACTACCACTTCCGAGACATCACGAAGCCGCAGGCGTCCGGGAGCATCACCTTCTTCGCCGACGACTTCGGCGGCGAGCACACGCTGAAGGCCGGCTTCGAGGCCTACCGCGAGCGTCGCAGCTTTCTTCGCATGCAACCGGGAGACCTGTTCTACCGCGACGTCGACGGGGCGCCGGCCGAGGTGGACATCTACAACACTCCCAACACCGGCGTGAACACCGTCCGCGTCCTTTCCGGCTACGTCCAGGATTCCTGGCTCGTCACCAACCGGCTCACCCTGAACCTCGGTGCCCGTTTCGACCGCTACGTCATGGGCTGGCCGGATCAGTCCATCTCCCCAACGCACTCGGACATCTGGGCGCCCCGGCAAGTCGGAGCGCGGGACGTGTTGACCTGGGCCAACGTCGCGCCGCGGATCGGGGCCGCGTTCGACGTGACCGGCAAGGGGCGGACGGTGGTGAAACTGTTCGCCGGCCGCTTCTACTGGAACCCAAGCACCACGATCGTCGAGGCCGAAAACCCCGTAGGCCAGGCGGCGGCCCGATTCGCCTTTCACGACCTGAACGGGAACCGCCTGCTGGATGCTGGGCCGAGCGGCGGTCTCGCGGACTCGCCGGAGCTCGGACGGCGGATCGCGACGTTCGGCGGGGCCGGAACGGTCACCGTCGATCCCGAGCTCGCCAGCGCCTATGGACACGAGATCTCCGCGCACTTCGAGCAGCAGCTCGCGGACAACCTGTCGGTACGCGGCTCCTACGTGTACAAGAACGCCCGCAACCTCTACGGCATCGTCGACATGAACCGGGCGTTCGCCTACCGGATCCCGTTCGCCTACACCGACCACGGCGCGGACGACGTCGAGGGGACCGCAGATGATCAGGTGCTTCAGCTCTTCGACCGGCCGCCGGACATCCCCGAGAACCGGCGCTACGTCAATCCACGACGGCACGGGCTGCCGTCGCCGGACGGCGACTACCACACCGCGGAGGTGGCGCTGAACCGCCGGTTCTCGGACCGCTGGATGCTGCTGACCTCCTTCATGCACACGCGGGCAAGGGCGCCGCTGCGGACGACATCCTCGACGAGCGTGCGCACGGCCGCCCGATTTGACTTCATCGAAGGCACGACGTACGAGTGGCAGGCCAACCAGGCGCGATTCGGACGGGTCACGACGACCTACTGGAACTACAAGCTGGCCGGGCGCTACGTGTTTCCCCGCGACATCGGTTTCACGGCCTCGTACCGCCTCCAGAGCGGCTTTCAGGTCGGCCGGCGGATCACCGTACAACTGCCGAACGCCGGCACCGAGCGGGTCATGGCCAACCCCTATGACGACCGAGCCCCCAACGTCGGCATCTTCGACCTCCGGGCCGAGAAGCAGTTCGCATTGCGGGACGGCGTCCACCTCACGCTCCTGCTCGACGCCTTCAACGTGCTGAACGACGCCACGGTGCTGAACTTCCGGACGATCTCCGGGCCCCGCTACAACGAGATCGTCGCGATGCTGAATCCGCGGGTCTTCCGGGCCGGCCTTCGCCTGGAGTTCTAGCGGCAACGGCTAGGGCACGCACGGTCGCGGCCGCGTAGCTGAACCAGAACGACTTCCGGGAGCGATCCGCGCCTGGGACAGTCGTTTCGGTGCCTGTTGCCGGATGCGGCGGCGCTACTCGATGTAACCAAGCGCCTGGAGCCCGCGGCGCGTGTCCTCGTCCAACTCGACTTGCGGCGCCGGTACCCCGCCGCGTCGCGAGAGTTCCAACTGCTCGTGCAGCAGCCTGGCCAGACGACCAGCCAGGATCGGCCGTTCGCCGGCCAGATCGCGGTGCTCTTCCGGGTCCTCCACCCGATCGAAGAGTTGCCGGCTCGGCGCGTGTCCGGGACGGCGCAACTCGATCAGCTTGTAGCGCCCGCGCACGAGCGAGGCGGCCGGACGGCGGAAGGTATCCATCGTCGAGAGGAGGAGCCGGTCGCCGAGGTCCTCGAGTCGATCCGCGGCCGCGGCCGTCTCGGGACCAAGCAGGGGCACCAGGCTGTCGCCTTCGATCCCCGCCGCCGGTTCGCCGCCGGCGATCTCGATCAAGGTCGGCAGCAGATCCGACTGCTGCACCGGCAGCGCTACGCGCCGGCCCTCCGTCTGGCCCGGCCGATGGATCAGAAAGGGGATGTCGAGCACCTCTCGATGGAGATCCCAGGCGTGGCCGAACACGCCCCGCTCCTCGAAGGCCTCACCGTGGTCCGCTATGACCGCGACGAAGGGGTTCCGGCCGCGCTGGTCCAATGCGCGCCGCAACTCCCCGAAGACGTGATCGTTCCAGGCAATCTCCGCGTCGTAGAGGTGGAACAGCTTCTCCACCGTCGCCGGGGTCGACGGAACGTCCTTGCTGGCGAGCGCCCTCATGTGAGCCGTCGAACCCAGTTCGGGATCGTCCACTCCGGCCGCCAACCGGCTGCGGAACGGTTCCGCCGGTGCGAATGCGGCGTGCGGCTCGACGCCCAGAATCATCAGAAAGAACGGCTGCTCCGGAGACCGGGCGATTAGCTCGTCCAGCCAGACGAGCGCCCGCTCCGCGAGTTCGTCCACATCGACTGCGCCGTACTCGAAGCGATCGAAACCCTGCTCGAACCCGGTGCTGCCGGTCACGTTCGCGTTCGCCGAGAAGCCCGCCGTGGCATATCCGAGTTCCCGCAAGCGCTCCGGCAGGGTGGCGAAGGACTCCTCCAGGCCGTGGTCCAGTTCCCGGATGCCATGGCGCTCGGGTCCAACGCCGGTGAGCAGGGTGGCGACCGTCGGCCGCGTCCACGACGACTGCGCGATCGCCCGCTCGAACACGGTCGAGCGTTCAGCCAGGGCGTCGAAGTTCGGCGATGCCGGCCGGTCATGACCGTACAGGCCGAGCCGGTCGACGCGCAGCGTGTCGACGATCCAGAGCAGGATCGACTCGGGCTGTCGCTCGCCCGCGCTCAAAGACGGCTCCGACGCCACCGTCGCCTCGAATGGCGGTCGCTCGGTGTTTCGAGCCGGCAGCCGCAACGTCCGCGCGTCCGCGGCCAGCCGCGGCCGTCGCAGAACGACGCCCATCTCCTCCCCACCGGAATCCGCTACGGCCCCTGCGGCGCGCAGCACGAGCCGCGCTGGGCGAAGAGGTGTGAGCCAATCGCCATCGACTGCGTTCGCTGCCTGTTGGCCGACCGGCGGCAAAGGGAGGCGCAGAGTCGGCGTGGAGTCCGGAGTGATGGACCCGGCCACCGGTGGCGTGCCCTCGATCTCCCACACCACGTCGAGGCCACCGACACCCCTGGGGGCGAGGCCATCCCACTGAAACTCGAGGTCCTGATCCGGCTCCAGAAAGAAGGAAACCTCGCTGGCCGCCGGGATCCAGAGCGTGTCGCCCTCGCCGCGCGTTTCGCCGGCCATCTGGCCGTCCCCCAACGCAAGCCAGTCGCAGGCAAGGGACAACTTTCTCGAGTGCTTGGGCGCCTGACCCGCGTCTTCGGTCCCCTCAGGCCGACCGAAGTACGCCGGAAGCAGCGCCAGCCGGTGACCGCCGGGAGTCGCCCGTTCCGCCGGCACGACGAACCCGCCTTCCATGAAGCCGGCCTCGAGCTCCAGAGACGCAACCTCCACGTCGTCCCACAAGACGCTCACGATCTGCGCCGGCGCTCCCGGGTAGCGGAAGGCGCGGCACCGCATCCGGACCTGCAGATCCCGCTCCCAGGCCAGAAACACGCCGACCTCCGAACGCGGCCCGACGGCCCACACGAACGTGGTCCCCCGGGGATCGGTTTCGTTCCAGGACCAACCACCGACCAGGGCAGCCGCCGCTGAGGGGGTTCCCAGGTCGATCAGCGGCCGCTCCCGTCTGACCTCGGCGTACCGGAACTCGTCGACCAGATCGACCACCTCGACTGGCATAGGATCCGGACCGCAGCTGGATAGCCAAAGGCCAGCGACTGGCACCAGCGCAGCCCATGCCGGCAGTTTCTCTTGGGATCTCCCGCTCAAGCCACGAACTCTGACGCGGCGTCCCGAACCTGTCCAGCCGGTTCGCGCGCACGGTCGTTCCGGTTGGGTAGTCTGCGGACGCAGTAGTCTCCCAGATCAGGGGCGCGCGAAGTGACTGGAGGAACCCCCCGGAGAGGGCTGCCGGCCGGCCTTGCGTCGAACGCGGCAGTCCGCAAGGCGTTCACCGTGCTGACGGTCGGATTCGTCTCCGGCATCAGTCTGATCATCGGCGAGGTGGCCCTCGTCAGCCTGGCCTTCTCGGGACAGCTCGCCCCCTACCTGTCCCAAGGGATCGGGCTGATCCTGTTCGGCACCGCCGCCGCCTGCGTGGTGACCGGGCTCAGAAGCGGCTTCGCGGGCGCCGCCGCCGGGCCCACGATGGCGACGATGATCGCCCTCGGCGTGATCGGCGGTTCGCTCACCGCCACCGGGGACGAGCTGCTTCCCACCATGGTCGCGATCATCGTTCTGGGTTCGGTCGCGACGGCGGCCTGCGCTCTCCTCATCGAGCGCTTCCGCCTCGCCAACCTCGTGCGTTTCTTTCCCTACCCCGTTTCGTCCGGCTTCGTCGCGGGCACGGGCGGACTCGCCTGCGTCGTGGCTCTGAGGCTCATGGGCGTGCGGCTCGAGGCCGAAGCGCTCGCATCGCTGTTCGATCCGCTCGTCGTCACGAACTGGGGCGTCGGCGTCGCCTACGGCCTCGGCCTGTACTTCGCCAGCCGCCGCTGGCCCAGCCCCCTGCTGATGCCGGGGAGCTTCATCGCCGGCACGGGCCTCCTGCACTTCGGCATGGCGCGTTTCGGTGTCTCGACCCAGGAGGCGCAGGACAGGGGCCTCCTGTTCGCGGGCATCTCGGGATCGGACCTGTGGCCTCCCATGGCACTCGACGATGCGGCGCGCATCGACTGGAGCGCGGTCGGCCCTCAGATTCCGAACATCCTCGTACTCATCCTCGTGACCCTGCTCTGCACCGCCCTGTACATCGGCGGCATCGAACTCGCCTCCGGTCGCGAGCTGGACTGGAACCGGGAGTTCGGCGCCGTGGGACTCGGAAGCCTGGCGGCCGGTCTCGGCGGCGCGCCGCCCGGCACGTACGTCGTTCCGACCTCTCTCCGCAACCTGATGCTCGGCGCCGGCCTCAAGACGACCAGCATCGCGGTGGCGGTGGTGACCGCCTCGCCACTGATCTTCGGCGACGTCCTGCTCACGCTCGTGCCCGTGCCGCTCATGGGCGGGGTCCTGCTGTTCACGGGTGTGGCACTGCTCGACCAGTGGCTGCTGAAGGTCCGCAAGCGCCTGCCGCCGAGCGACTACGCGATCATCCTGGTGATCTTCGTGACGATCCTGGCCCTGGGATTCCTAGAAGGCGTAGCCATCGGCATGCTGATCACGATCCTCTTCTTCGTCGTGCGCCTGAGTCGGGTCGACGTCGTTGATGCCACCTTCACCCTGCGGGAGGAGCGGAGCCACCGCGTCCGCCCGATACCGGACCGGGCCATCCTGCGGGCCGAGGGATCGTGGGTGCGGGGCTACAGACTTCGGGGCTACATCTTCTTCGGCGCCGGCTATCCGCTGGCCGACCGGCTCCAGCGGTCGCTCGGCGAAGAGCCCAGACCGGCATGCATCGTGCTCGACTTCAAGGCCGTATCCGGCCTCGACTTTTCGACCGTCAGCGCCATGTGCCGCTTCATCCTGGCCGCCCGCCGCGCCGGCACCCAGGTGGTCATGAGCAGAGCGCCCGCCACACTCGAGAAGGAGCTACAGCGGAACCTGCCGCCGCCGGTGTTCGGCAGCGTCGTGTTCGCTCCCGATGACGATCAGGCGCTGGAACACTGCGAGGACGTGCTGATCTCCTCCTACCAGCCACCCGACGACGCGGAAGGCGGAGAGCCTTCCCTGCTGGAGACCGTGGGTGCCGACATGGAGCGTCACCTCGACCGGCAGGTCCTCTTCGAGGAGCTGGTCGGCGATCTCCGGGACTGGCTGGACACCCGGGAGCACGCCGAGGGCGACGCCCTCCTCGCCGTCGGCGAGTCGAGCGACACGCTTCAGTTGATCACCGCCGGACGAGCCTCCGTGTTCGACGCCAGCGGCGCGCGCAACCGCCAACTGGGCCCGGGAGACGCGGTCGACCCCCGGGCGCCCGTCGCCGCCCCGACGCCGGCGGCCGCAGTCGTCGCGGACGAGCCCTGCACGACGGCGACGCTGACCTCTTCCGCCCTGCGACTGCTCGAAGAGAGCGACCCGAAGCTCACGGCGAGGCTGTATCGCTACCTGCTGAGTGCCGGCGCGCGAACGGCTGCCTGAAGCACAGCCCGCAGCGGGAGCAGGACGAGGAAGTCGCGACTAGCTCGCGACGTTCCTGGTGAATAGAGTGTCCTCCAGGCGACTGGAGGCCGCAATGTCGAACACCAAGCAACCAGGTTCTCCGGATGGCCCGCCCCGCGAGGAGCCGGTAGCGATCATCGGCATGGCCTGCCGCTTCCCCGGCAGCAAGGACCTCGCCGGCTATTGGAGACAGCTCCTGGCCGGCGAGAACGCGGTAGTGGAAGGCCCGCCCGGCTCCGTCATCGGGCGCCCGGGGCGGCAGTTCCCCCAGTTCGACGCCGGCAACGAGGCAATCCGCTTCGGAGCGTACGTCGAGGATCTCGACCGGTTCGACGCGGAGTTCTTCCGCATCTCTCCCATCGAGGCGCAGATGCTCGACCCCCAGCAGCGCATGATGCTGGAGGTGAGCTGGTGGGCGCTCGAGGACGCGGCCATCGACCCCGGGAGCCTGAAGGGCAGCCGCACCGGCGTGTATGCCGGCATCAGCATCATGGACTACCGGGACATGGCGATCTCGGATCCCGGCACGAGCGAGGCCGCGGCCGGGCTCTACGCCGCCACCGGCAACGCCCTGAACACGGCGATCGGCCGGGTGTCCTTCGTTCTCGGCCTGGAAGGGCCGTCGATGGCGATCGACACCGCCTGCTCGTCCTCGCTGGTCGCCATCCACCAGGCCGTAGCCGGGCTCCAACGTGGCGAGGCGGACCTGGTTCTGGCCGGCGGCGTCCATGCCCAGTTCGCCGGACGCCCACTCGAACTGCGCGCCAACGCGGGCATGCTGTCGCCCACGGGCCAGTGCTGGACCTTCGACGCGGCCGCCGACGGTTTCGTCTCCGGCGAGGGCTGCGGCCTGATCGTGCTCAAGCGCCTCGGCGATGCGAAGGCGGACGGCGACCGGATCTGGGCCGTCATCCCCGGCTCGGCGGTCAATCAGGACGGCGCCAGCCAGGGTCTGACCGTGCCCAGCGCTCCGTCCCAGGAGAAGGCGATGGAGGAGGCCCTGGCGCGCGCCGGCGCCGCCCCCTCCGACGTCGACTACCTGGAGGCCCACGGCACCGGCACGATCGTCGGCGATCCCATCGAGCTGAACGCGGCGGCAGCCGTCTACGGACGCGAGCGCGACACGGAACACCCCCTGCTGGTGGGTTCCGTCAAGACGAACATCGGACATCTCGGACCCGCCGCCGGCGTCGCGGGCCTGATCAAGGCGGTCCTGGCGATGAGGCACGGGGTCATCCCCCGTCACCTGAACTTCAGCGAACCGAATCCCCGCATCGACTGGGACCGCCTGCCCGTGCGGATCACCGACGGAATGACGGATTGGCCCCTCCACTCCGACCGGCCACGGCTGGCCGGCGTCAACTCGTTCGGCTGGTCGGGGACCAACGGCCACGTGCTGGTGCAGGGCTACGACGGGCTGGAGGCCCCTGCCGGCGCCGCTCGCGCGTCCTTCCCGGCCAGTGTCCGCCTGCCCGTCAAGGTCCGGACGGTGCCGGGCGAGGAACCGCTCGGGGAACCGGGAACACGCGAAACCCGCTGCCTGCCGCTCTCGGCCAGGTCGCCCGAGGCCCTGCGCGACGTGGCCGGGCGCTATCTGTCCTGGCTCGACGAAGGAACGGACCCGGACCTCTCCGACCTCGCCTGGACGGCCGCGGTCGGGAGGAGCCACTTCGCGCACCGGGCCGGCCTCGTCTTTAGCGAGGCCGCCCAGCTCCGGCACCAACTGGAGGCCCTCGCCGCCGGAGAAGGCGGCGAAGCGCCCCGAGCAGCGCAGAAGGTGGCCTTCGTCTTCACCGGCCAGGCCAGTCAATGGCCCGGAATGGGCAGGGCCCTGTACGAACGGGAGCCCGTGTTCCGCTCGGTGCTCGACCGCTGTGACCGGCTGCTCTCCGAGGATCGCGAGGTCTCGCTGCTGGACGTCATGTTCGGAGAGAACGGGACCGACGGCCTGCTCGACGAACCGACCTGGACCCAGCCCGCCATCTACTCCCTGGAGTGCGCGCTGGTCGCACTCTGGGACAGCCTGGGTGTTGAGCCGAGCGTCGTCGTCGGCCACAGCCTGGGCGAGATCGCGGCGGCGCAAGCGGCGGGCGGCTTCACTCTCGAGCAGGGTCTTCGATACGCCTCAGCCCGCGGCACTCTGATGGGCGCCACGCGGGCCGACGGCGCGATGGCCGCCGTCTTCGCACCGCCGTCCCGCGTCGCCGAAGCGGTGGCCGAGCACAACGCCGGCTCGGACGACGCGGACCTCTCGGTCGCCGTCGACAACGGAGCGCAGCAGGTCGTGAGCGGGCCGGCCGCCGAACTCGACGCGGTCCTCGCCCGCTTCGAAACCGAGGGCGTCAAGACGCACCGGCTGCGGCGGAGCCCCGCCTACCACAGCGCCCTGATCGAACCCGCCCTGGACGAGCTGGAAGCAGCCGTCCGGGAGATCGCGCCCTCGCCTCCGGCTCCCTCCGTCCCCCTGGTCAGCAACATCACGGGCCGCTTGCTCGACCCGGACGACCGGATGGACGCCGCGTACTGGCGTCGCCACGCCCGCGAGCCGGTGGCGTTTCGGGTCAGCGTCGAGACCCTGGCGGAGATGGGAGTCGATGCGGTCGTGGAGATCGGCCCCCACGCCGTGCTGGGCCCCGTGGTCTCGATGATCTGGCCCGCGTCGGCGCCTGCGGGATCCCCGCCGGTTCTCGCCAGTCTGCGGCGTCCGCCTCGCGACGCCGAGGAGCCGCCCATCGACACCAGCGGCGGCTTCACCGAGGCCGTTGCCGGCGCCTGGGAGGCGGGCCTCGACATCGAGTTCGAGGGTCTGTTCGCCGGCGAGGAGCGACGCCGGATCACCCTGCCCGGCTATCCCTTCCAGCGCGTCCAGCACTGGGTCCGGACATCGAAGCGCCGACACAAGGCCGACGGACATCCGCTGCTCGGCGTCCGCCACGAATCGCCTCGCGGCGAGGTCATGTTCGAGACGGAAGTGTTCGCCTCGGATCCCGCGTGGCTGCTGGATCACCTGGTCTACGAGCAGGTGGTCGTCCCCGGCGGGCTCCACGGCGGCATGGCGGTCTCGGTGGCGCTGAGCCGTGGCGACGGGCCGGCGGTCGTGGACGAACTGCAGATCTACAGCCCGCTGATGCTCGACGAGGAGGATCCCGAAAGCGGAGCGGGCAGCGGAGGCCGCACCCTGCAGTTCGTCCTGGACGGCTCGGACGACCTCGCGGAACGCCCCTTCGAGATCTTCACGAAGGGAGAGGGCGAAGAGGGCTGGACCCTTCACGCCGGCGGTCGACTCTCCTCGGGAAGGCCGGACGTCGAACCGCTTCCGCCGCTCGACGTGGAAGCGCTCAAGGCCGAGTTGACGCCCCAGGATCCGGTCGAGTTCTACGCGATGCGGTCCGCGACCGGCATCTACCTCGGCCCGTCGTACCACACGATCGAATCCGCCTGGGCAACGGAGGGTGAGTCCCTGGCCATACTCGCGCTCAACGACTCGGTCGACGCGACGGGGATGGAACTGCATCCCCTGCTGCTGGACGGCTGCTTCCAGGTCCTGTCGCTGGCCCGCCACCACACCGTTTCCGAGCAGGGGGCGGTGTACATGCCGTTCGGCTGGCAGAGGCTGTGGGTGGCGGGACCGATGCCGACCAGGCTCCTCTGCCACGCAACCGTGAGGACATCCGCCGCGCGGAACGGAGAGGACACCGCATCTTCCGAGCCGCCCGAAGTCGTGACGGGGGACGTTCGGTTCTACTCCACCGAAGGGGCGCCGCTCGGCGGACTGTTCGGCTTCACCGTCAAGCGAGCCACCCGCGGCGCCCTTCTCTCGGCCAGGGCCGGGATGAAGGACCTGCTGTACGAGGTCGCCTGGCGGGAGCAGCCGCTGGACGGAAGCCTGCCGGCCGCGGACTTCCTGAGCAGCCCGGCGATGGTCGCCGGCCAGTCGCGCACCCTCGCCGAACACCTGGCGGACCGCGACGTCGAAGCGGCGGACCGGGTCACCCTGCTCCGGGACCTCGAGCGGCTGTCCCAGGCCTACGTCCTCTCGGCGCTCGAGGGATTGGGATGGCAGCGCCGGGCAGAGGCGGAGGTCTCCCCCGAGGATCTTCGCCGCGAACTGAACGTCGTCGATGAACACGGTCGCCTTTTCCGCCGGCTCCTGGCCATCCTGTCCGAGGCGGGCATCCTGAGCCCCTCCGACGGGGGCTACGTCGTAGCGGCCGGAGCGGACGCCCCCCTCCCGGACGAGGCCCTGGCGGACCCCGAACGGCTCGCCGAGGAGCTTCGGGACAAGCACCCCCACGGCTCCAACGAGCTCGGCCTCCTCAGCCGCTGCGGCCCGGCTCTCGCCGAGGTGCTCCTGGGAAGCACGGATCCGATGACGCTGATGTTCAGCGACGAAGGGCCCGGCGCGGCGGGCGTGTACCTCCAGGCGCCGGCCAACCGCTCCGCGAACCGGATGCTCGGAGACGCGGTCGACGCGGCCATCTCCGGCCTGCCGGAGGATCGCCGGCTGCGGGTACTGGAAGTCGGAGCGGGTACCGGATCCGCCACCGAGGCGGTTCTCCCGCGCCTGCCTTCCGACCGGCTCGACTACACCTTCACCGACATCTCGGCAGGCTTCTTCTCGCAGGCCGAAGAACGCTTCGCCGCGACCGGCACGCCGATCGAGTACCGGCGCCTGGACATCGAGGCGGATCCCGTGGCACAGGGCTTCGACGCTCACGTCTACGACCTGGTCATCGCAGCGAATGTGCTGCACGCGACCCGGGACCTGGGAGAGACGCTGTCCCACTGCCGCGACCTGCTCGCGCCGTCCGGTCAACTGGTTGCCCTCGAAGGTCTGCGGCACCGGACCTGGCAGGATCTGACGTTCGGGCTCCTGGACGGATGGTGGCGCTTCGCCGACGTCTATCGGGCGGAGCATGCCTTCGCCAGACCGCCCGAGTGGCGGAGGGCACTGGGCGACGCCGGCTTCTCGGATGTGGAGTTCCTGGGAACCCGCGATCCGGACAGCGACGAACACCTCGGTTCGAGCGTCATCCTCGCCCGGGGGCCGGCCGAGGTCGCCCCTGCGTCGGGCGCCTGGGTCCTTGCGGCGGACGGCGCCGGCACGGCGGAGCAACTCGCCGCTGAACTGGCCTCCCGCAACCAGACCGTCCTTCTGGTCCGCGCGGAAGGCGATGCCGGCGGTCCCCCACCCGAAGTTCCCGGTGTCACGACCGCCGCCCTCGAGCGCACGGACCGCGAAGCCTGGCGGTCAATGCTGGCGGGACTACCCGAGCAACCGCCTCTCCGGGGCGTGGTGCACCTCACCGCCCTGGACGGACGCGGAGCGTCGGCGACCACGGAGGAGATGGAGGAGGACGTAACCCATGCGGCGTCCACAGCGCTGGCTCTGGCGCAGGGCGCCATCGACGCCGGCGTCGGTCCGACGGAGGGTGTCTGGTTCGTTACGCGCGGCGCCCAGGTCCTCGAGCAGGACCTTCTGGGAAGAACGTCCGGCGAACTTGCCGGCGCCACCCTCTGGGGTTTCGGAAAGGCGATGTCCTGGGAGGCGTCCCACCTTCAGCCGAAACTGATCGATCTCGACCCCTCCCAGGAAACGCCCGCGGTCCCGGATCTTCTCCAGGAACTCCTCTTCGCCGATTCCGAAACCCTCATCGCCCTGCGGGGAGGCGTCCGCCGGGCCGCCCGCCTGATTCGGCCCGGCGTCGACGATTCGCGGCTCGCCCTGCCGGAGGATCCCGACTGGGTCGTCGGTCCCGAGGATCCGGAAGCCGGCCGGACCACGCTCCGAGCGAAGCCGCGGCCCCGGCCCGACCTCGAACCTGGTGAGGTCCGGGTCGCCGTCGAGGCGATGGGCCTCAACTTCGTCGACGCGCTGATGAGCATCGGCGCGGTTTCCACCGGAGGCGAGATCGGCCGAGAACTGGTCGGCCGCGTCCTGGAGACCGGCGAGGATGTCGAAGGCATCGCGACCGGCGACCTGGTGGCCGGGATGGGATTCGGTTCATTCACGCCGGAGATGGTCACCAATGCGGCACTCGTGGTACCCGCTCCCGCCGGGCTCTCCACCGCCGCCCTCGCGACCGTGCCCATCTGCTTCGTCACAGCCGATCTCGCATTCCGGACGGCGGATCTTCAGGCCGGAGAGCGCGCGCTGATCCACGCCGGGGCCGGCGGCGTCGGCCTTGCCGCGATTCAACTGGCTCAAGCCGCCGGCGCCGAGGTCTTCGCGACCGCCAGCGCGGCCAAGCAGCCCTTCCTCCGCTCCCTCGGCGTCGCCCACGTGTTCGACAGTCGGGAGACCGCGTTCGGCGAGGAGATCCTGCGGGCGACGGACGGCGAGGGCGTCCACGTCGTCCTGAACAGCCTGACCAGCGAGGGTTTCATCGAAGCGAGCCTCGCCTGCCTGGGTCCCGGCGGCCGCTTCGTCGAGATCGGAAAGCGGGGCATCTGGAGCGCACAGGAGATGTCCGCGTCGCGTCCCGACGTCGCGTACTCCGTCCTCGACGTGGATGAGCTGAAGCGGACCGATCCGGTGCGCGCCGGCGCTTCCCTCACCCGGATCATGGATCGCCTCGCGGCCGGCGAGCTGTCGCCTCTACCGCACACGGTCTGGCCGCTCTGCGAGATGGAATCGGCGATGGACGCCATGCGCGCCGCCCGGCACATCGGCAAGAACGTCCTCCGCATGCCGCCGCTCGCCGGGGGCGGCCTCCGCCCGGATCGCGCCTACCTCGTCACCGGCGGCCTGGGCGGGATCGGCTGCGCGGTCGCCCGCTGGCTTGCCGAGCAGGGCGCCGGCACGGTCGTTCTCAACGGCCGCCGGGATCCCGATCCGGAGGCCGAAGCGGTCATCCGCGAGCTGCGCGAAGCCGGCGCCGACGTGCGGGTGGAGATCGCCGACGTCACGGACTTCGCCGCCGTCGACGCGTTGCTCGCCCGCATCGATCAGGGTCCGAAGCCGCTGGGAGGCGTCATCCACAGCGTCGGCGTCCTCTCGGACGGGGTCATCGAGAATCAGACCTGGGACCGCTTCGAGCAGGTGCTGTGGCCCAAGATCCTCGGCGCCTGGCATCTCCATCAGGCCACAAGGAGCAGAGAGCTCGACCTGTTCGTCCTGTTCTCGAGCGGGATCGGCGTGGTCGGCAACCCCGGGCAGTCGAACCACTCCGCCGCCAACGCCTTCCTCGACCAGCTCGCCGCGCACCGGCGCGGGCTGGGACTCCCCGGCCAATCGATCGCCTGGGGAGCCTGGTCGGGCATCGGGGAAGCGGAAGAGCAGAGGGAGCGGATCAGGAGGCGGTTCGACCACACCGCCGCGGAGTGGATCACTCCCGAACAGGGAATCGAGGCGCTCGATCGGCTGGTCAGGCAGGACGTGACCGCGCCCATGGTCACCGCGACCGACTGGTCCATCGTCGCCGAAGAGTTCGGGACACCGCCGCCGTTCTTCGACGAGCTGCTTGCGACGAGGAAGGTCCGGCGCCGGCAGACGGAGGAGCCGGCCGCCTCCAGCGGCCTGATGGCACAACTGCGGGAGGCGCCGTCGGAAGAGAAACGGAATCTGCTGGAGGCCTTCATCCAGCAGGAGCTGCAGTCCGTGCTGCACCTCCCGTCGCCGCCCTCGGCGACCGTCGGCTTCTTCGACGTGGGCATGGACTCGCTGATGGCGGTGGAGCTGCGGAACCGGCTGAACCGCGCCTTCGCCGGCGAGTACACGACGTCCAACACGATCGTCTTCGATTACCCCAGCACGGCGGAACTCGCTGGCCACCTGGCAGGCGAGATCGAAAGCCTCACCGGCGCGCCCCGCGTTCCCGAGAAGCCTGTCGCACAGCCCCGCCGTCAGACGACCGAAACGGACCAGGAGGGCATCGCCATCGTCGGCATGGCCTGCCGCTTCCCCGGCGCCCCGGATGTGGCGACCTACTGGGAGCAGCTCCTGGCGGGCGCCGATCTGGTCACGGAGGGACGCACCGGGGTCGACTACTGGCTCGACCGCGTCGGCGATCCCGAGGCCGAGCACCCGGCCTAT
Organism: Acidobacteriota bacterium; assembly: GCA_028875725.1. Lineage (NCBI taxonomy): Bacteria > Pseudomonadati > Acidobacteriota > Acidobacteriota bacterium. Next base: position 162,621 of record JAPPCR010000019.1, on the reverse strand, counting down.
CGCTGGGGCGGCTATGTCGGGGGTCTCGAACTGTTCGACGCCAGGTTCTTCGGCCTCCGGCCGATCGCGGCGGAGGCGATGGACCCGCAGCAGCGGATGCTGCTGGAGACGAGTTGGCAGGCCCTGGAGGATGCCGGGATTGATCCGGAAGATCTCAGGGGCAGCCGCACCGGCGTGTTCGCCGGGCTGAACGCGAGCGAATACCGGGACCTGATGATCGCAAGCGGCTCGGACGGCGGTTCCGTCGGCACGATGTCCAGCACCACCGTGGGACGGGTCGCCTACACGCTCGGTCTGATGGGCCCTGCCCTCCCCTTCCAGTTGCAGTGCGCGGCCTCGCTCGCGGCGGTCCACGCCGCGGCCACGGGGCTGGAGCGCGGCGAGGTGGACCTGGCCCTGGCCGGCGGCGTCAATGCGATCTTCTCTCCCAACTTCAGCAAACTCCTGCTCGAGCACGGCCTGCTGACGTCGACCGGACGTTGCGCCACGTTCGACGCTTCGGCGGAGGGCTACGTTCGCGGCGAGGGATGCGGCGTCGTCCTTCTCAAGCGGCTGAGCGAAGCGGTGGCCGCCGGCGATCGAATCTGGGCAGTGATCAGGGGCTCCGCCGTCAACCACAACGGCACCGCCGCGGGAATGACGATGCCGAGCGGTCCCGCCCAGGAACAGGTCATCGAGGAGGCGCTGTCCCGCGCCGGCATCGCACCGGCCGATGTCGACTACCTGGAGGCCCACGGCGGCGGATCCGAGATCGGCGACTCGATCGAGGTGCAGGCCGCGGCCGCCGTCTACGGCCGCGAGCGGGACGCCGAGCGTCCGCTGCTGATCGGGACGGCGAAGACGAACATGGGGCACCTCGAATCGGCCGCGGGCATCGCGGGACTCATCAAGGTCGTTCTCGCCATGCGCCACGGAGTCATTCCGAAGCACCTGCACTTCGAGACGCCGAACCCGGGCGTGGACTGGGACCGCCTACCCGTGCGGGTGACGTCCGAACGAACCCACTGGCCGCCGGGCAACGGCCGTCCGGCTCGCGCCGGAGTCAGTGCCTTCGGGTTCTCCGGGACGAACGCGCACGTCGTCGTGGAGGGCTACGCCGCGCCGGACGGCGAATCCGAGCCTGGCGAACGCCAGACCCGCATCCTGCCGCTCTCCGCGAAGTCGGAGACCGCCTTGCGGTCGCTCGCCGGCCGCTTCCTCGGCTGGGTCGACGGCCACAACGGCGACCTCGAGTCCGACGGCAGCGCCGCCGGTCCGCTCCTGTCCGACCTGGCATGGACCGCCGGCACCGGCCGCAGTCACTTCCCGCACCGCGCGGCGGTCGTGTTCCGCGACGGTGCATCGCTCGTCGACCGTCTCCGGGCCCTCGCCGAAGCGAACGGCGGGCCGAAGCCCCGGGAAGCGACGAACGTCGCCTTCGTCTACGCCGGCCTTGAGAGTCGGTGGCCCGGCATGGGAGAGGCGCTCTACCGGACCGAGCCGGTGGTTCGGTCGGTCCTCGACCGCTGCGACGAGGTGCTCCAGAAGCAACGCGGCGAATCGCTCCTGGAGGTCATGTTCGGGCGTACGGACGCGGCGGGCGCTCTCGACGACCCGGCCTGGGCCTGTCCTGCCGTCTATACGCTCGAGTGCGCGCTGACCGCCCTCTGGTCGAGTATCGGCATCCGGCCGAGTGTCGTTGTCGGCTTCGACGCAGGTGAGTTCGCGGCGGCCCACGCCGCCCGGATCTTCAGCCTGGAAGACGGCCTCCGTCTGGCGGCCGCCGCGGGCGAGTCGGCGGCGGCGGACGGGCTCGCCGGGTGTACCGAGCGACTCGCCGAGGAACTGGTCCTCGAACGTCCTTCCCTCACGATGATTCGCGGCGTGGACGGTCGCCCGCTGGCGGCAGACGACGCACTTGCCGCCTCCTTCTGGCTCCAGCGAGTGGCCGGTTCCACCGCACCGGAAGCAAGTGCTGCCACCCTGGCGGACCGCGGAGTCGAGGTCGTGCTGGAAGTCGGCCCGGGGCAGTCCCTGGCGCCTGCCATCGCCGACGCCTGGCCGGCCTCCGACGCTAGCGCCGCCGGGGACGAAGGAACCAGCAACGCCCCACTCGTGCTGGCGAGCCTGCGGCCGCCCTCCGGCGAGGCCACGGAGAGCCGCCCCGGAGGCGGGTTCCTCGAGGCCGCGGCCGCCGCCTACGAGGCTGGGCTACCGGTCTCCTTCGCGGGCCTCTTCGCCGGCGAGAATCGTCGCCGGATCTCGCTACCCGGCTATCCCTTCGAACGCAGGCGTCACTGGGTGGACCCGCCCAGCAAACCCGTCTGACGCAGAAAAGCCCGGAGCATGGCGACGCATTCCGCCGGTTTCTCCAGTTGCAGGAAGTGGCTTGAGTCCGCGATGAAGTCGTAGTCCACGTTCCGGATGCTCTTCAGGTCGAAGCTCGGCAGGTACGCATACGGCAGGGTCGGGTCGGCGCCGATCACCTTCGTCGGGCAGGAAAGCAGGCTCAGATCCAGCAGCGGGGCAAATCCTCACGTACTCCGAGACCTGCGCTTCGAACTCCCGCGGACAGCGGAGTTCGCGGCCCTCGCCGTCGGCTGCGTCAGCTGCCCTCCTGAGCGTCGTGCTAGCCACGAGTTCCCGCACGCCCGGCAGCACCCGGGCATACACCGGGGAGTACCGGAGAAGGTCCGAGAACTCCTCTTCGGAACGGAAGTAGGACGCCCGCCGCCGGGTCAGCGCCGTTGCGCGATCGGCGGCGTCGTCGAACTCGGCCTCACTCGCGGCGGGCTTGCAGAAGGGCGGATCGAAGAGCACCAGAGCCGAGTACGGGTCGGAGAACGAGAGGATGGCGACGATCGTCGTCAGCGAATGGAACACGCCGACAGTCGGCTTGTCCCCATAGCGCTCGGCGATGGCCCCGGCGAGGACGTCATGATCGTGGATCATCGTCGGGATGTTGTGGTTCGTCTGCTCACCGACGGCATTCCAGCCGTGGTTCCTCACGTCGTAGACGATCAGGTCGAACTCGTCCGCCAGGAGCGACCAGAACGGGTAGTAGGCGTCGATGGCGAGGCCGTTGCCATGACTCAGAACCAGACGGAGCGGAGCGTCCGGCCGGCCATGCCGCCGTATCGTTGTGACCGTCTCCTCGTCGAGCCGCACCTCGTCGACGGCAAGGGGCTCGGGTACTTCCCAGACAGTCAACGGGCTACCGCCTCCGCTCCCGCCTACGCGACCTGCGGCTCGCCACTGTCCGCGGCGTCCGCCGCCGGCAGGTCCTCCACGGCGAGCGCCGCGGCGTAGCGCCGGTTGCCGAGGTTCTCCAGACGCCACCTGACCGAGGGCGTCACAGGAAGGCGCACAACACAACTGGTCGCGTCCCGACTCATCGCCGACGGAATCTCGAAGCTCGTCGTGTCGATCCTCAGGCCGACGCCGGCCGCCTTGACCAGCGCCTCCTTCATCGTCCAGAGGCTGTAGAACAGGTCGGTCTTGCGGTCTCCTTCGGCGGATGCGAGTCCCGCCTGTTCTCCGGGCGCGAAGAGAAGGCGGATGTCATCGTCCATGTCGCGCCGCGCTTTCCGGTCTTCCACATCCACGCCGATGCGCCCGCGTGGCGCGATCGCGATCAGGCCATGCCGGCCACTGTGGCTGACGTTGAAGGAGACAGGCGCGGGAAGCCCTCCGACTAGCGCGAACGGCTTGCCATGATCGGAGGCCCCGAAGGAGAGTTCTTCGTTGCCGCAGTCGAGTTCCCGGCAGAGCAGCGCTCGAAGCGCCGCGCGGCAGAGAGTGAACTCGCGTCGCGGCACCGACCGCGCGAACTGGCGCCGCCGGGCCCGCTCCGGTCCGTCAAGCCACGTCAGGGCTTCTCGCTCCCGGGACGAACAAGGTCCCAGGTCGACGTACACGACGGTGACCCGACCGGACCTGTGAATCGCACGGCTCAACACCGGGAAGGGCTCGGCGCGGTGCCCGCCTAGAACCGAGGATCGAGGCAGGCCCCTCCGCCGGCGGCGCTCAACTGGCGCCGGAATCGAGAAACGCGGCGAAGTCCCGCAGGTTCTTCCAGTTCGCAACCTCCTCGGGGGGCACCTCAACGCCGAACGCCTCCCCGACCTTCTTCACGAAGGCCACTGCGTCGAGCGACGAGATGTCGGAAGAAAGCAAACCGGCATCGAGATCCAGGTCTCTTCCGATGTCGAGGTGTTGGCGGGCGAGTTCCTGGATGCGGGTTTCGGTTGCACTCACGTCAAGGCTCCTCTGGTTGAGAGTTGAGGGCCGGATCGTACTACGCCTCCAGCGCTCGTCGACACCGCGGTGCGCGACAGGGCGCCGCCCTACTCGATCGCGCCGGCCTGGCGGGCGCGATCGAGCACTCGCTCCGCGCGGTGCAGGTGCGGAGCGTCGACCATCTGGCCTTCGTGACGGAAGGCCATTCGTCCCTGGGCCTGATTCTCGGCGAACGCCGCCACCAGCGCGGCGGCGGAAGCGATCTCGGCCTCGCTTGGCGTGAAGACTTCGTTGACGATCGGGATCTGGTTCGGATGAATCGTCATCTTGCCCTCGAAGCCCATCCACGCCGCCCGCTGGCAGTCAAGACGCAGGGCGTCCAGGTCGCCGATGTCGGTGAACACGCTGTCGATCGGCTGGGCGCCGCCGGCACGGGCGGCCAGCAGGGTCATCGACCGGCAGTAGCGGAACACGTCCAGGTACTCGCCGCGCTCGTCCCGGCGCCGGCTCGCGCCGATCGAGACGGAAAGGTCCTCGGCGCCCCAGGTCAGGGCCGAAACACGGTTGGTGGCGGTCAGGTGAGCGAGGTTCAGCGCACCGCCGGCCGTCTCGGTAGCGATCAGGATCAGCGCGATGTCGCCCAGGTCGTGGCCGTGGGCCATCTCGAGTTGGGCGACCAGCCGATCGACTCGCAGCACGTCATCGACGCCGCTCACTTTCGGTACGACGTAGGCGTCGGGCGGGTGCTCCATCGTGACCTCGACGTCCTCCCGGCCCCAGGGCGTCATCAGGTCGTTGACCCGTACTGCCCGCTCCTTGCCGCCGAAATCGGTCGCTTCGAGCCAGCCGGCCACTTCGCGGCGCACCTCAACCTTGCGATCCGGCGTCACCGCGTCCTCGAGATCGAGAATCAGCGTGTCGGCCTCGAGCCCCAGGGACTTGGCCAGCATGCGCTCGTTGCCCCCCGGAACGAAGTGGACGGCGCGTCGAAGCCGGTTACTGCTCACGAAGCGACCCTGGCGTCCCGGAGCTCCAGCTCCACCCGGCGCAGGCCCTCTTCGAAGGCCTCCGGCTCGACACCCAGACCGAAGCGGAGGTAGCCGGGCATTCCGGCCCAGCGGCCCGCGACCAGCAGAACACTGCGGTTCAGCCGGAGCCGTTCGGTGAAGGCGACGCAGTCGGCCGGACGGCCGTCCTCCAGCAGCGGCACGAAGCCGTAGGCGCCGGCCCGCGGCTCGCGATAGCCGATGGCGCCGTTCTGCCGGCCGGTCCAGTCGCGGAAGGTCGCACGGTTGGTGCGCATCATCCGCCGCGCCCGTTCGAACAGCCGTTCCTGGTTCGACGGCTCGGTCGCGAACCGTGCGATCGGGTCGGAAAGCGCCGCGGGGGCGATCGTCGTGAAGTCCCGCCTCGCCCAGCAGCGCTCGACGAACTCGGGCGGACCGACCATCCAGCCCAGACGGGCGCCCGGCAGACCGTACGACTTGGACAGGCTCGAAACCACGACGACGCGCTCACCTCTCCCCCACATGCCGGGGGCCTCCTCTCCGGGCAGAAGATCGTGCACGGCGCCGCGGTACACCTCGTCCGAAAGCACCCAGGCGCCGACCCGCTCGGCCGCGGCGGCGATCCGGTCGAGTTCCGAAGGCGTGAACACGTGGCCGGTCGGGTTGTTCGGATGACTCAGATAGATGAGCTTCGTCCGCTCGCCCACCGCGTCATCGAACGCGTCCCAGTCGAGCGACCAGGTCGATTCGTCGGCGCCGGGGAGCAGCGGTATGTCTCGCACCACCGCCCCGAGACCACGGGCCGTCAGACCTACCTGCAGGTAGTTCGGCACGATCGCTACCACTTCGTCGCCCGGTGCGACCAGCACCTGCACGGCCACGTAGTTCGCCTCGGCCGAGCCGGTGGTCACCAGCAGATTCTCGATCGCCGCCCCCGCGTAGTGCCCGGCGAGCTGCGCGCGCAGTTCCGGCGTGCCGTTCGACTGGATGTACTCGAGCGGCATCGAGTGCAGTCCGTCCAGATCGAGCCCCAGCGCCGCCAGGCCGGCCAGCGTCAGCGGTTCGACGCCACTCTCGCTCAGGTTGATGTCGACGCGATGTTCCCAGAGCGACTGTTGCCGCTCGAGATCGAAGGTCTCCATCTCCATCGCGCTTATCCCTCGCCGGATCGGTTCGTCGTCAGGCGCCGCAGTATGCCACCGCCTCAGGCAGGATAGGCGTCGTGCCGCGACTGCTTCTGCGACTCCTGGCCGGCGTTCACCTGGTTGCCTTCGTTTCCCTGTGGGTCCAGATCGACGGCCTGATCGGATCGCGGGGCATCCTCCCGGCACGGGACTTCTTCGCCTACCTCGAACGGGTGCTCGGCGCCGGGGCATTCGAACGGTTCGTCAACGTCCCGTCCCTGCTCTGGTTCGGTGCCGGCGACGGTGCACTCCACGCGCTCTGCGCGGCCGGTGTCCTACTGTCCCTGCTCGCGATCGCCGGCATGGTGACCGCGCCGGTCTTCGCCGCGCTCTGGATCTGCTACCTGTCGCTGGTCTGGGGCGGCCAGACCTTTCTCGCGTTCCAGTGGGACACGCTGCTGCTGGAGGCGACCCTGTGCGCCGTCGTGCTGGCGCCTCTGGGCTTGCCGTTCCGGGGACCCGCCGACGCTCCGGCCGGCGCCATACGGCGGCCAGTCGCAGCGACCGTCCGCGCCGCATTCCAGGTGGCGCCGGACCCGGCGGCGGCCCGACCGGGGATGTGGCTCTTCCGGCTGCTGGTGGTCAAGCTGATGTTCCTGTCCGGCGCGGTCAAGCTGCTCAGTCTCGACCCGACCTGGTGGCGACTGACCGCGCTCGATGTCCACTACTTCACCCAGCCGCTGCCGGTCGCCGCGAGTTGGTACGTCCACCATCTACCGGACTGGTTTCACCAGCTGTCGGTCCTCATCATGTTCGGGGTGGAGCTGGTCGTCCCGTGGCTTGTCTTCTCACGCCGGCTGCGGAAGCCCGGAGTGTGGTTCCTCCTGGCGCTCCAGCTCCTGATCGCCGCCACGGGCAACTATGGCTTCTTCAACCTGCTGACCGCGGTGTTGTGCCTGTCCTGGCTTGACCATCCGCCCTCTACAAGTCCGTTGAGACAGGGCAGACCATCGGCCATGAGCACGGCCGATCCACACCTTCTCGCACGCCTTGCCGGGACGCCTATCCGGTGGCTTGTCGCCGCGACGGTCCTTCTGCTCAGCCTGTCGGTCACCGCCCGAGAACTCACCCGCTCACTGCCGCGCGGACCGGACACCCCGCCGACAACGGTCCGACTGGCGGACCTCGTCGACCGGGTCCTGGTCGATCCGGCGGCACCCCTGCTGCGCGCCATGGCGCCCTTCCGCTCGATCAACGGCTACGGCCTCTTCCGCGCGATGACGACGTCCCGCCCGGAGATCGTCGTGGAGACGAGCGTCGACGGCGCGACCTGGACCGAACTCGCGTTCCGGTTCAAGCCCGGCGACCTCGAGCGCCAGCCGCGCGCCGCGTTTCCACACATGCCGCGCCTCGACTGGCAGATGTGGTTCGCGGCCCTGGACCCGGCCGGAGCCGAGTGGCTGGGTTCGTTCGTCGAGCGGCTGTTCGAGGGCGAACCCGCGGTTCTGCGGCTGCTCGGCGAAGCGAGCCGGCAGACCGAGCCTCCGCGCTACGTGCGACTCCGTCTCTACGACTACCGGTTCAGCGAACCCGGCACCGGGGCCGAGTGGTGGCGGCGTGAGTTCCTCTACGATCTGGGATCGGCTGCGCGCTAGGGCAGCTCGTGGGCCGACGGCATGACGCCGACGGCCTGGCTGCCGAAGCCGAAGTCCGTCGGCGCGTAGTCACCGACGACCCGGGCGTCGCTCCGCTCCGGGATCCGGTCCTCCAAGTCGAGACCCCAGTACACGGCGTTCACGAGCAGGCGGCGGAGTCCCTCGCTCTCGAAGTCCGTGGAAGCGCCCATCGTCGTCGTGAAGACGCGCGCCGTCTTGCCGCCGGCGCCCGTGTAGGAACGAGTCCAGGCAATCGGAACCATCGGGTCGTTCTTCGGCCCTTCGACCGGCGGATCGTCTGATGACATGCCGGCGATAACGGCGCCGAGCAGCAGGACGTTCGCGTCATCTCCCAGGTTCCTGAGCCCGTAGACGTCGGTGGGGCCCCAGACGTCGTCGACACCGCGCAGGATCGGATGGTTGGCCGCGCCCGGAGCGACGACGCCGCGCGTGCTCTCCTGGCCGTGACGGCCGTGATGGTTGATCCAGGTGTCGCCCAGCACCTGCTGGCCGAAACCGCCCTGCCAGGACTCGCTGCGGAAACTCCAGTGCGCGTATGGACTGTCCAGGTTCCGCTGGTAGGAGAAGGCGTGGGTCGCGGTCCGCAGGCCCACGATCGGTCGCCCCGACTCGACGTAGTCGACGATGTGCTTCATCTGCCCGTCGGGCAGCTCCCTGAACCGGGTGGCGATCACCATCAGGTCGGCGTCGCCGAGCGCTTCGAGACCCGGAATGTTCGTCTGCTCCTCAGGATCGATCGCCCCGGTCTCCGCGTCGATCGAGAACAGCACCACACACTCGAACCCATGACGCACCGACAGCAGTTTGCCCAGCATCGGCATCGCTTCCTCGGAGCGGTACTCCTCGTCGCCGGCGATCAGGACGACCTTGTAGCCGGCTCCGGGTCCGTCGCCGCCCGGGTAAGTGACCCATTGGGCGTCGCTGCCCCGTCCGGGTGCAGGCAGGAACATGATCACCGAGGCGAAAAGCGCCAACAGGCCGGGAACTGAGAGATCACGTTTCATGAGCCGAACCTCCGCCGGCAGCGTACCAGCGCGCTATCGTACGCACCCCCCACACTCGACGGCTACTTCAAACCGACCAAACCCGGCACGACTCCAGGAGCCTCAAATGAAGAGACAACCGCATCACTTCGCCTTCTTCCTCGGTGTGCTCCTGCTCGCGACCGCCACCACGGAGGCACAAGACCTGAAGACGGAATTTCTCGGCTCGCAGCAGGGCTTCTCCCACATCGCCAGGACGACCGCGAACGGCGTCACCACGATCCGCATCTCCGGCCAGGTCGGCATGGCCGACGGCGCGGACGCACCCGCGGCCACTCTCGCCGAGCAGGCGGAGATCGCCTTCTCCAACGTCGTCAAGCGCGTCGAGCAGGCCGGAGCCAGCGCCGAGGACATCGTCAAGACGACCGTCTTCATCAAGGACATCGACCCGGAGAAGGTCCAGACCGTCGGCCGGGCCCAGGCCAAGGTGCTGCAACTCGACCCGCCGCGGGCCGCTACCTGGGTTGGCGTGACGGGGCTGGTGTTCCCGTCGTTGTTGATCGAGGTGGAGGCGACGGCGGTGGTGGCTGCGGAGTAGGCAATTGTGCCGGCCTACGGCCGGCGCGTTCCTTCGCCGCCTTCGGCGGCAGCGGGTCGGAAGACCCGCGCACCCAGAGCTACGGCGTCAGCAAGAGGGAAACGGGATTCGCTAGCCGAGACGCGCTTCCTCGCGCGCGAGACGCGCGCCGAACGCCGAATCCCGTCTCCCGCTCCACGCCCCGCGCTCCGCGCGGGTATGGAGCGGGAGACGGGATTCGAACCCGCGACCAACAGCTTGGAAGGCTGTGACTCTACCCCTGAGTTACTCCCGCGCGCCCCGCGAGGGGAGGAAGTGGTGGAGGTGGATGGATTCGAACCACCGTAGGGCGTTGCCCGACAGATTTACAGTCTGTTGCCTTTGACCGCTCGGCCACACCTCCGGCAACTTCCCCATGGAGCCGGCACCCGGATTCGAACCGAGGACCTACTGCTTACAAGGCAGTTGCTCTACCAACTGAGCTATGCCGGCCCTCGCTTACGAGGCGCTTGGCGCCACGGCGACGCCGGAGTCTACGATAGCCCCTCCGCGCTGACAAGACGCTGGCGCACCGCCTCGTAAAGCAGCGCGGCAGCCGCCGTCGACAGGTTGAGGGATTCGACCCGACCACGCATCGGCAGGCCCAGAAGGCCGTCGCAAAGACCCCTCGTGCGGCGGCGAAGCCCCCGCGCCTCGCCGCCGATGCAGACGACGACCGGACCGCTCAGGTCCACGGTCCACGGAGGTTCGCCAGCCGCGTCGGCCCCGTAGACCCAGAAGCCGTCCTGCTTGAGGCGCTCGATCTCTCGGGCGCTGTTCGTGATCCGTTCGACGTGCAGCCAGTCGACCGCCCCAGCGGCGGCGCTCGCGACCGCCGGGGACAGCGGCGCCGCACCCCGGTCGCGGATCAGCACCCGGCCGACCCCGGCGCCCTCGCAGACGCGGAGGAGGGCGCCCAGGTTCCGCGGATCCTGGACGTCCTCAACCAGAACGACGAGGTTGGGATCGATCCCGGCCGCCGACGTGCCGCCGCGGTCCGCATCCACCAGACTGGCCGCGAAGCCACGTGCCGCCGCATGGTCCTGGCCAGCCTCCACGAGGCGCGCCCGCAGTTCGGCGGGCGCTACGCTCCGGACCCGCACCCGATGCCGTTCGCAGAGCCCCTCGATCGTCCGGCGGCGGTCGCCGGCAGAGCGGGAGATGAGCACCTCGGCGACTCGATGCGGCTGGCTCCGCAAGATCTCCCGCACCGGCTGGAATCCCAGCCGCCATCGACCTTCCCCGCGACCTTCAGGCACGCTCGACCGTCCGCTCACGCACCAGCCCGCGCGCGCTCGATCAGCACCGACGCATGAGCCGCCATGCCCTCGCCCCTGCCCAGCGGGCCGAGCCCCTCGTGAGTCGTCGCCTTGAAGTTCATCCGTTCCGGCCCGATATGAAGCAGCCCCGCGACATGCTCTTCGATCGCCGAACGGTACGGCGTCATCGACGGACGCTCGGCGATGAGGGTCACGTCGCAGTTGCGGACCGCGAAGCCGCGCTCCAGGACCATCGCAACGATCCGGCCCAACAGCTCCGAGCTGTCCGCGCCGCGCCAGGCTTCGTCGGACGGCGGGAAGTGGACTCCCAGATCGCCCAGGCCCGCGGCGCCGAGCAGGGCGTCACCGATCGCGTGGAGCACGACGTCGGCATCGCTGTGGCCATCGAGGCCCGTCTCGTGCGGTATGCGCTGCCCGCCCACGATCAACGGGCGTCCGGCGCTCAGCCGGTGGACGTCGTAGCCGTGCCCCACGGCCGTCTCGAGCGGCGGCGAGGCCTCGCGCTCCGACCGGAGGAGGGCCTCGATCGCGGGTAGGTCCGAGGGATCGGTCAGTTTCGGATTCGGATGGGAGGCGGCGACTGCCGCCACCGAGCCCGGCTCGAACAGACTGCTCTCGTCGCCGACCTTCAGGTTCTCCCGCTCCGCGCGGTCGAGCGCCTCGCGAAGATCCACGGCGCGGAAGACCTGCGGCGTCTCGGCCCGGAACAGGCCGGAACGGTCGACCGTCTCGTGGAGGCGGCCACCCTCGGCCGTCTTCAGGGTGTCGCTTACTGGGCGACCGAGCACCGCACCCACGCAGCCGCTGCCGGCGGCCCTCCGCAGCACTTCCGCCAGATCGGTCGCGGCCAGACAGGGGCGGGCGCCGTCGTGCACCGCCACCCAGTCGGACGGGGCGACCTCCGCTGCCGCAAGTGCGGCTCTCACGGAGTCCTGCCGGCGCCGTCCGCCCTCTACGACGGAGAAGTCCACTTCACGCGAAGTGTCAACCTCCCGCAGCAGCATCTTCCGCGTCTCCGCGGTATGTCCGGGCGGCGTCGCAACCACGATACGCTCGACCTCGGGCGCCGCCAGCAGCCGCTCGACTGTCCAGGCGAGAAGCGGTCGACCCAGGATCGGCACGAACTGCTTGGGCCGGTTACCACCGAATCGCCGGCCGCCGCCCGCGGCCGGAACGATGGCGCAGCAGGTCAAGTTTCGGAGTGCAACGGTGTCCAGCCTCGGCCAGGACCGAAGGGAAGGGGACCAGCGGGCTGGAGGCAAGCGTCTGCCGAGATCGTGGCCGCGACCGACGGCCTGCCGCAGCGCGGCCGACCGAAGCGAGCGCCGACATACCCGTTACTCCGAGAGCGCGCACCCATGTGGCGCGTCCCCGCGCCACATGCGTCGCAGTCCGTGCGTCCGCTGGCGGACGCACGGATGCCGCGGCCGTTGGGCCCCTTCCCTTCGGTCCGAACAGCCGAGGCGGCCGACTCGGCACGCTCGTCGGTCCGAGGCGGAGCCTCGTCAGACCTCAAGGATGTCCTTCTCCTTGTTGGCGAGCGCCAGGTTCACCTGGGCGATGTAGTGATCGTGGAGCCGCTGCATCTCGCCTTCGCCCCGGTGCTCGTCGTCCTGGGAGATTACCTTCGCCTTCTCCATCTGCTTCAGCCGTTCATTGCCTTCGCGCCGGACGCCGCGAACTGTGTTGCGGAAGCGTTCGGCGATCTCGTGGGCGCGCTTCACCATCTCGCGGCGCCGCTCCTCCGTGAGCGGGGGCACGGGGATACGGACGATCCTGCCGTCGTTCGACGGGTTCAGCCCCAGGTCGGCGATCAGGATCGCGCGCTCGATCGCCGCGATCTGGGTGGGGTCGAACGGCTGGGCGACCAGCAGCGTGGCGTCGGCAACCGACAGGCTGGCGAGCTGGTTCAGCGGCGTCGGCGTACCGTAGTACTCCACCGTCACGCCATCGAGCATCGCCGTGGAGGCGCGGCCGGTACGCAGCGTCTTGAGCTCGGCGTGAAGATGGTCGACGCCATCCTTCATCTTGAGCTCCATCTCCAAGAACAGCTCCTGCATCCGCTCAGCCTCCCGGACGGGATTGTAGCCACAAAGGTCGCCGCTTCGCGGCGCGTACACCTGGCCGCCTGCGGCGGCGGGTCAGCACCCGGCCGACGTCAGGTGACGAGCGAACCGACCTTCTCGCCGAGAACCACCCGGCGAATGTTGCCGGGAACCCCCAGGTCGAACACGGCGATCGGCAGGTCGTTCTCCCGGCAAAGACTGATCGCAGCGGCGTCCATGATGCCGAGGTTGCGTTCCAGGACCTCCTGGTACGTCACCTCCGGCAGGCGCTCCGCTCCGGCATCACGACGGGGATCGGCACTGTAGACGCCGTCGACCTGGGTCGCCTTGAGCAGGATCTCGGCCTGGATCTCGTTCGCGCGCAGCGCCGCCGCCGTGTCGGTCGTCAGATACGGATTACCGGTGCCGGCGCCGAAGATGACCACCCGTCCCTTCTCCAGGTGACGGATCGCGCGGCGGCGAATGAACGGCTCCGCGACGCTGCGCATCTCGAGCGCCGTCTGTACCCGTGTCGCGACGCCGATCTTCTCCAGTGCATCCTGCATCGCCAGGCTGTTGATCACCGTCGCCAGCATGCCCATGTAGTCGCCGGTCGCCCTCTCGACGCCGCGATGGCTCGCCGCCAGGCCGCGGATCACGTTGCCGCCGCCGACGACGATGCCGATCTCGACGCCAAGCTCGAACACGTCCCGGATCTGCCCGGCGATCCGACGCACCACGGCTTCGTCCATACCGAAGGGCTTGTCGCCCATGAGGGCTTCGCCCGACAGCTTGAGGAGGATGCGGCGGTAGGCCGGCTCGGTCATCGCCGCGCTAGGACGGATCGGCTGGCGGAGGGGCGATCGCCACGGTCGAGTCGCCGCCGAGCTGGAACCTGGCGAACCGGCAGATACGCATGTTCTCGCCCAGCTTGGCGATCGCCTCCTTCAGCACCTCCTCGACCGTCCGTCCAGTGTCTTTGACGAAGGGTTGCTCAAGCAGGCAGTTCTCGGCAAAGAACTTTGACATCCGCCCCTCGACGATGCGTTCCACGATCTGCTCGGGCTTTCCGGACTCGAGAGCCTGTTCCCGGTGAATCCTCTTCTCCCGCTCGAGTACATCGTCCGTCACCTCGTCCCGGCCGATGAACCGCGGCTGGCTCGCAGCCACGTGGAGCGAGAGGTCGTGGGCCAACTGCTGGAAGTCGTCCGTCCGCGCGACGAAGTCCGTCTCGCAGTTGATCTCCAGCAGCACGCCGATCTTGCCGCCGGCGTGAATGTAGGAGATCACCAGGCCGTCGCTGGTTGCCCGGCCCGCCTTCTTGGCCGCCGACGCCAGCCCCTTCTTGCGCAGGGCGTCGATCGCCGCCTCCAGATCGCCGCCGGTCTCCACCAGCGCCTTCTTGCAATCCATCATGCCGGCGCCGGTCCGCTCCCGGAGCTCCTTGACCATGCCGGCCGTCACTGTCGCACTCATTGTTCCTGCTCCCTACGAGGCGGAGATCGCCTCGGACTAGAACTTCATCTGTTCTCCGACGCCGCACCTGCAGAGTGCGCGGCCAGACTCGCCGCGGTCAGTTGACCTCGGCGTCGCTGCCGGCGCTCTCGTCTTCAGCCGCCGGTTCACCGCTCTCGGCCTCGGGTTCGGCCTCCGTCACGGGTTCGGCCTCCGCCTCGCCGGCGGCCTCGGCCACCACCTCGGACTCGGCTTCCGGTTCAGACGCCGGCTCGGCCTCCGCCGCCGCGACGGGTTCAGCCTTCTCCCCGCCGACGGCCCCCGCTTCGGATGCCACCTCGGCGCCGCCGGCGGCATCCGCTTCGACTCCGTCGCCGTTACTGTCCTTGCCCCAGGCAGCGGCGCCCTCGATGTAGGAGTCGGCAATGCGGCCGGCAAACAACCGAATCGTCCGGATCGCGTCGTCGTTCCCCGGAATCACGTGATCCACCAGTTCCGGGTCGCAGTTCGTGTCCACGATGGCCACGACCGGAATGTTCAGCTTGTTCGCCTCCGCGATCGCGATGTGCTCGCGTCGTGGATCGACGACGAACAGCGCATCCGGCAACCGCTCCATGTCGCGGATCCCCTCGAGGTTCCGGACCATCTTGTCCCGCTCGCGCTCAAGCCGGAGAAGCTCCTTCTTGGTCAGCAGGCTGTCCTCGTCGGCGAGCTTCTTCTCCGTATCCTGGAGACGCTCCACGGAAGCGCGGATGGTCACGAAGTTGGTCAGGGTTCCGCCGAGCCAGCGATGCGTGACGTAGAACTGGCCGCAGCGCCGCGCCTCTTCCTCGATCGCCTGTTGCGCCTGGCGCTTGGTGCCCACGAAGAGCAGACGCCGTCCCATTCGCGCCATGTGCTCGACGTAGTCCGCCGCCTGGCGGAAGCGCTCCAGAGTCTGCTGGAGATCGATGATGTAGATGCCGTTTCGGCGGCCGAAGATGTAGCTCCGCATCTTCGGGTTCCAGCGTCTCGTCTGGTGGCCGAAGTGCACTCCGGCCTCCAGCATCTCCTTCATCGTGACCTGAGCCAAGACCCTGCCCCCGCTATCGCTTGCTGAACTGGAAGCGCGCACGCGCACCCTTCTGGCCGTACTTCTTGCGTTCCTTGCGCCGCGGGTCGCGGGTCATGAACCCGGCCGTCTTGAGCGATTCGCGGAACGTCGGTTCAAACTCCACCAGCGCCCGCGACAGACCGTGACGGATCGCGCCGGCCTGACCGGAGCTTCCGCCTCCGCGGACGGTGGCCGACATGTCGAGCTGGCCTTCCTTCTCAACGACCTGCAGCGGCTGGCGGATGATCATCTTCAGCACCTCGCTGCCGAAGTAGTCGTCCATCCCCACGCCGTTGACGGTCATCTCGCCGGTGCCTTCGCGCAGGAACACCCGCGCGGTGGCCGTCTTTCGACGGCCTGTTCCGTAGCTCGTCTCCGTCAACTCGCGCTCCCTTCTGCAGTGATCGTCATCGTTTCCGGCTGCTGCGCCTGATGCGGATGCTCGGCGCCGGCGTAGACCTTGAGTTTCCGCAACTGGCGACGGCCGAGACGGTTCTTGGGAAGCATGCCCCTGACCGCCAACTCGACCAACCGGGTCGGCCGGCGGCCACGCAGGCGTCCGGCCGTCTCCGCCTTGAGCTTTCCCGGCTGCCCGCTGTGCCGGTAGTAGATCTTCTTGTCGTCCTTGCCGCCCGTCAGGACCGCCTTCTCGGCGTTCACGACCACGGCGAAGTCGCCTACGTCGACATGGCGGGCGTAAGTCGGCTTGTCCTTGCCGGTGAGGACGCGCGCCAGACGCGTCGCCAGACGGCCCAAAGGAACGCCCGCCGCGTCGACCACGTACCAACGGCGCTCCACCTCCCCCGCCTTGGGGCTGTAGGTGCGGTTGGGCGTCCTCGCCTTGGTGATTGCTGTCATTCGTTCGTACCCTCGCCGGCCGGTCCTTGCTTTCCGGATGCCGCCGCTCCGTTGCGCACGGGCTGACAGCAGGAGCGGACATACTCCTACCGCAACCTCCCCGCGCAGAGGAACGGGGATCGTAGAGTCCGGGACGGGCCTTGTCAAGACGAACGCCGGTCCGTCAACGGACGCTTCCGCGTATCCTCGTTCACCTCATGGCGCCTCTACAAGTGGGTCTCACCGGTGGCATCGCCGGCGGCAAGTCGACCGTCGGCGCGATGCTGGCCGAGTTGGGCTGCGTCGTCACGGACGCGGACGCCCTGGTCGCCGACCTGTACCGCCCGGGTCAGCCCGGTGCCTGGGCGGTCGCGGATCTGTTCGGCCCGGAGATGCTGAAAGCGGACGGATCGGTCGACAAGGAAGCGCTCGGACCCGCGGTCTTCGCCGATCCCGCCAGCCGCAGGCGCCTGGAACAGGCCATCCATCCCCTCGTGGGCCAGCGCTACGTGGAGATCCTCGAGTCGGCCGGCGAAGGTGCCGTCGTCGTCTTCGAAGTGCCGCTGCTGGCCGAGACCGGCGGTCGCGGACGGTACGACGCCGTGATCACCGTCGAGGCCCCGGCTGACCTTCGCCTCGACCGCGCCGTCGAACGCGGCCTCGACCGCGACCAGGCAGCGGCACGGATGGAGGCGCAGGCCCGGTCAGAGGACCGCCGCGCGGCCGCGGACTTCGTGATCGAGAACACGGGGAGCCTCGCGGAGCTTCGCGTCCAGGTCCGGAGAGTGCTGGCCGCTCTCCGCAAGCGGACCGGCGCTCAGGCTGCCGGTTGAAGCCCCCGCAGGAACCGGCGCCAGGCGCGGCCTCGGTGCCCGAGCCGGTCCTTCACGTCGTCGCCCAGTTCAGCGTAGGTCTCTTCCAGACCATCCGGCTCGAAGACCGGATCCCAGCCGAAACCATGCTCGCCACGCGGAGGCAGCACCAGCCTGCCCGCGGTTTCTCCCTGGGCGATCATCTGGCCGCCACCGTCACGCAACATGATCGCGCAGCGCGCGACGACGTGCGGATCCCCGGCCCGGATCGCCACCCTGGCGATGCCCTCGTCACCTACCGCCTCGAGCATCCACTTGACCAGGGGTCCCGGGAAGCCGTTCATGCAGGAGAGCTCCAGCCCCGTCTCCTCGACCACGACCGGCCTCCCGATCCGCTTCCAGGCCTCCTCGGCCTTGAACCGCAGCACCTCGATCAGATCTCCCGATTGAATCTCGGGCAGGTCGATCGCCGCCGTCTCCAGCCGGTGGCCGACGATCCGCTCCGCCTCGCGTCGCTTGTTCGCGTTGCCGGTCACCAGCACCCAGGGTTGCTGGCTGGCATCCCCGCCGCTCACGCGCCGGGGTCTGGACGAGTGATGGATAATCGTGCGACAGAGTGGTGTATTATTCGCATCGCGGAGTCATCGCGAGAGTCAACGCGAGAGTCAAGGGACGCGCAGTGTAGCCCGCCCCACACGCCCCGGCACAACGGAGGGATGTCTCACATGCCTGAACACCTGATCTCGATCGCCGACCTCAAGGAAGGCCAGATCGAGTCGATCCTGGAACTCGCCCTGGAACTCCAGGCCAGACCCGAGGCGCACGGAAGCACGCTCCACGGCAAGTCGATCGGCCTCTACTTCGAGAAGTCGTCCACGCGCACCCGGGTCAGCTTCGAGGTCGGCATGGGGCAACTCGGTGGTCAGGCGATCTTCCTCACAACCCGCGACCTGCAGATCGGCCGCGGGGAGACGATCGCCGACACCGCCCGCGTCCTGTCACGCTACGTGGACCTCCTCATGCTGCGCACCTTCGAGCACCGCACCGTCGTCGAGATGGCCAGACACGCAACCGTGCCCGTGATCAACGGGCTGACCGATGAACTGCACCCCTGCCAGGCACTCGCCGACCTGATGACCGTCCACCAGGAGTTCGGCGAACTGCGCGGCCGCCGGATCGCCTACATCGGCGACGGCAACAACGTCGCCCATTCGCTGATGATCGCCTGCGCCCGCGCGGGGGTCGACTTCTCGCTCGCCTCACCGCCGGGCTACAAAGTGGCCGACCGTTACCTCGAACTCGCACGCAGCCTCGCCGCCGGCACGGGTGCCGGAATCGAGACCGGAAGCGACCCGCAGGCGGCCGCCGCCGGCGCGGACGCCGTCTACAGCGACGTCTGGACCTCGATGGGCCAGGAGAAGGAACGCAAGCAACGTCTCGCCGCCTTCGAGGGCTACACCGTCGACGACGACCTGATGGCGAGAGCGAAAGGCGACGCGATCTACCTCCACTGCCTGCCCTGCCATCGTGGAGAAGAAGTCACCGCCTCGGTCGTCGACGGTCCCCAGAGCCGAGTCTTCGACCAGGCCGAGAACCGGATGCATACCCAGAAGGCCGTCATGCTCCGCTTTCTCGATCACGCCTAGGGCACTCGGCGAACGACCGGGAAGCGCGGCCGGCGCGCTGCGCTAAGCGTAAGTTCGGCAACGACTTGCGCTGGTAGACTGCGCACATGGCCGAAGCCCGGGAAGCGCCGCAGAACCCTCTTCACGAGCGCTACGCGAGCGCCGAGATGGCGCGGCTGTTTTCGGCCCGACACAGGTTCCGGACCTGGCGACGGCTCTGGATCTGCCTGGCCGAGAACCAGGCGGCCCTAGGGCTGCCGATCAGCGAAGGGCAACTCGACTCGCTGCGCCAGCACGCGGACGACCTGGACCTTGAACGGGTCGCAAGACTCGAGCGGGAAACGCGCCACGACGTGGTGGCCCATCTCCGGCACTTCGCCGAGGTCAGCGGCGACGCCGGCAGCATTCTGCACCTGGGCGCGACGTCGGCGTTCATCACGGACAACACGGACGTGCTGATCGTTCGCGAAGCGCTCGACCTGGTCGCGGGCAGGCTGGCCGCCACGGTCGCCGAACTGGCCGGCTTCGCCCGGCGGGAGCGCGGCACGACTGCGCTCGCCTACACCCACTTCCAGTCGGCCCAGTTGACGACACTGGGCAAGCGCGCCTGCCTCTGGCTCCAGGACTTCCTGACCGACCTCGAGGAAGTGGCGGACCGCCGCGACCGGCTGCGCTGCCGGGGCGCCAAGGGCACGACGGGCACGCAGGCCTCGTTCCTGACCCTGTTCGCCGGCGACCACGGCAAGGTCCGCGAACTCGACGCCCGGGTGGCCTCGGCGCTGGGCTTCGAGGCGAGCTGGCGGATCACCGGCCAGACCTACCCGCGCAAGCAGGACAGCCAGGTGCTGCACACGCTGTCCGGCACCGCGGAGAGCTGCCACAAGTTCGGCAGCGACCTGCGGTTGCTGCAGGGCGTCGGCGAGCTGTCCGAGCCCTTCGACGAGAACCAGGTCGGTTCCTCGGCGATGGCGTACAAGCGCAACCCGGTGCGGGCGGAACGCATGTGCTCGCTGTCGCGGCGGGTCATGAGCGACTCGCTGCACGGGGCGCTGAACGCCGGTACCCAGTGGCTGGAGCGCAGCCTCGACGACTCGGCGAACCGCCGCCTGGTGCTGACCGACTGCTTCCTGACCGTCGATGCCGTGCTGCTCCTGGCCGCGAACATCGCGCAGGGGCTGCGGGTCAACGAGGCGGCAACCGCAGCTCGGGTGAGGCGGGAGCTCCCCTTCATGGCCACCGAGACCTTCCTGATGGAGGCGTCGCTGCGCGGCGGCGACCGCCAGGAACTTCACGAGCGCATCCGCCGGCACAGTCTCGAGGCCTATGCGCGGGTTTCCGCGGGCGAGCCGAACCCGCTGATCGACCTGATCGCGGGCGACCCGGCCTTCGCGCTCGGACAGGACGAACTCGAGTCACTGGTCGACGCGGATTCCTTTACCGGCCGCTCCGCGCAGCAGGTGGACGACTTTCTGACCGAGGCCGTCGAACCGGCGTTGGCGCAGCACCGGGCCGCGGCGGTCGAGGCGCCGAGGGTGTAGCCGCCCGATGTACGGGCCGCGTCCGCTTCCGGCAGCGCTTGCCGCCGTCCTCGCCGTCGGTCTGCTGGCCGGCTGCGCCACGACCACCCGCCTCGAGTCGCCGAACCGCGGAACCACACAGAAAGGACTGGCGTCGTGGTACGGCGCCAAGTTTCACGGCCGGGCGACGGCCAGCGGCGAGATCTACGACATGAACCGCATCTCGGCCGCCCACAAGCAGTTGCCGCTCGGCACGGTGGTCCAGGTGAAGAACCGCGACAACGGCAAGAAGCTCAGGGTACCGATCAACGACCGCGGCCCCTTCATCAAGGGCCGGATCATCGATCTCTCCGTGGGCGCCGCCAGACGGCTCGACATGTTCGGCCAGGGACTGGCGAACGTCCGTATCAAGGTCGTGCGGCTCCCGCCGAAGAAGCGGCGACTGCCGATCTCCTACCCGGCTCGCGGCGGGCGCGAAGCCAGGGCGGACCGGAACCGCGGCAGCGGCTTCACCATTCAGGCCGGCGCCTTCCGGGAGCGCAGCAGCGCCGTGGCGCTGGCCCAGCGCCTCCGCCGCGAACTGGACCTCGACAACGTAAAGGTTACGAGAGGGCGAGGAGTGCACCGCGTCCAGATCGAGCGCAAACGCAGGCAAGCGGCCGACGACGTGCTCCAACGCCTGAGGGACGCCGGCATTGCGGCGTTTCTCATGGGCTGACGGTTTCGTGGGCTGATGGGACCGGGCCGGCCTCGTCAGGAGAGGTCGAAGAGGTCGACCGAGATCGACTCGTCCAGGGCCAGGAGCGCCGTCAGGCAGTCGTCGTCCGGCGGCTGATCGAGCCGCAGAACGGCCAGGGCGTGCCCCCCGGGCTCGCGGGCCAGGTGGATGTCGGCGATGTTGATCCCGTCGTCGCCGAGAAGCGTGCCAAGGCGACCGACGAAGCCGGGTACGTCCCGGTTGCGGACGACGAGCAGCAGGCCCCGCGGCTTGAACTCCATCCTGAACCCGCCGAAGGAGACGACCCGCAGGTCGCCGTGGATCTCTCCGTGGCGATAGGTCGTGCCGGACACCTCGGCCACGCCGTCGGCCGTCCACGCTCCGGCTGCGGGTTCAGCGCCGACTGCCCGCACCCGCACCAGGTGAGCGTAGGCGGCCCGGTCGCTGTGGGTGGCCTGCACGAGTTCGACCCGGCGGTCGGCGGCCATCCGCTCGGCGTTGACGTAGTTCACTCCCTCGCCGCAGGACGGGATCAGGGCGCCCTTGAGCGCCGCGACGGCAACCGACTTCCGCAGTTCGCTGTCGATGCCCCAGAGATCGACCTGAACCCGCCGCAGGCTGCCGCCGAGGGCGAGCGCGGACAGCCGGCCGAGTTGTTCGCCCAACCGAAGGAAGGGTTCTCCTCGAGAACCCGAGGAACGGAACGGCAGGTTCACCGCCGACACCGCGAGCGAGCCGCCGAGCGCGGCAAGCACCATGCGGGCGGTCTCCGTGGCGATGCGCTCCTGCGCCTCGGTGGTCTGGGCGCCGATGTGCGGCGTGGCCACCACCTTCGGGTGAGCGGCGAGCCGGTAGTCCGTCGGCGGCTCCTCCGGGAAGACGTCCAGGCCCGCCCCCGAGAGCTTGCCGGACTCGAGCGCGGCGAGCAGGGCCTCGGCGTCGACCACACCGCCGCGGCCCACATTGATGACCGCCGCGCCGTCCTTCATCAGGGCAATCCGCGACTCGTCGAGCATGTTCCTGGTCTGGTCGGTGAGCGGGGTGTGGAAGGTGATGAAATCGGACCGTGCCAGCAGGTCGTCCAGTGCCGCCGGCTCGACATCGAGACGGCGCGCGACCTCCGCCTGCAGAAAGGGGTCGTAGGCGAGCGTTTCCATCTCGAAGGCCCGGGCACGGGTCGCCACCCGCTGGCCGATCTGACCGAAGCCGATCACGCCCAGCGTCTTGCCCTGCAACTCGCTGCCAACGTGGTTCTTGCGCTCCCAGCGCTCCGCCTTCAGCGACGCGTCGGCGGAGGGAATCCGTCGCGCCAGCGCCAGCAGCAGGGCGAAGGTGTGCTCGGTAGCCGAGAGCGAGTTCGCCGTCGGCGCGTTGATGACCAGCACGCCACGCTGCGTCGCGGCGGCGATGTCGATGTTGTCGACGCCGACCCCGGCGCGGCCCACGACCTTGAGTCGATCGCCGCCCTCCAGCACCTCGCGCGTGATCTGCGTTCCGCTACGCACGATGACGGCGTCGTAGTCCGCGATCAAGTCGGCCAGGCGCGGCCTGTCCGCGTCCCGCAGCTCGTCGACGTCGGCGCTCTCGCGCAGAACTTCGACGCCCGCCGGCGCCAGCGAATCGGCAATCAGAACCCGCTGCATCGGAAGCGGATTGTTGCAGCGCTTCAGGAGTACAGCAAGACCGAATCGCACTCGGCCCGGAACTCTCGTTGATCCTCCTCCCAGGAGGCATACCAACCTTCGATCTCATCTCCGTCGTCGAGACCGGTCCGGAAGCGATCCGTGCCCGCCAGGAGATCGACCGCCGGCGTGTCGGCGACGAACTCGTAGGGCTCGCGCCGCCAACCGAAGTCGGTCCCGAGAACGTCGCGAAAGGCCAGCAGCAACTCGAAGCCCAGCCGCACCGGCCGCAGCAGGCCCGCGTCCTCGAGCCGCAGCTCGACTCCGGCGCAGACGGAGCCGGCGTGCTTCTGGAACTGAGGTCTGAACATCGCCGGCACCACGGAGACCCCGGCGAGCCCGGCGGCCGCCAGGCGCTCCCCGCATCGGCCGGCGAGCGCGGGTGCGGCGGCGCCGGGGACGCCCAGGAGCTGGAACGGCCTCGTGGTTCCCCGCCCCTCCGAGATCGTGGTCGCCTCGAACAGGCACAGGCCCGGGTAGAGATGCGCCGTCTCCGGCGTCGGCATGTTGGGCGAAGGTGCTGTCCAGGGCCAGCCGACGTCCCGCCACGCCTGCCGCCGGCGCCAGCCCTCGACCTTGAACACCGTCAGCGAGCCGCTGTTCCAACCTCGCCGGCGGCCCTCCAGCAGGAGGAGCTCCGCCAGCGTGAGACCGTGCCGTTGCGGCATCCGGAAGGCGCCGACAAAGGAGGTGAAGTCGAGATCCAGGAGGTTGCCCTCCACTTCCAGGCCGCCGAGCGGATTGGGGCGATCGAGGATCCACACCTCGCAGCCGGCCAGGAGCGCCGCCTCAGCCGCCCACACCGCGGTGGCCGCGAACGTGTAGTAGCGCGCGCCCACGTCCTGAAGGTCGATCACGACCAGGTCGCAGCCTTCGAAGACGCCCGGCCGCGGCTGGAGGCTGCCGGCCTCACCGCCGTACAGCGAGACCACGGGACGGCCGGTCCACGGATCGCGTTCGTCCGCGGACGCGACCATGTCCTGTTCGACACCGTAGAAGCCGTGCTCGGGTCCCAGGAGCGTGACCGCCGGCTGCACCGCGTCCAGCGCGACATGAGCGTGGACGCCGCGCAGACTCAGCGAGGCCTGGTGGCACAGAAGCGCGTAGCGCCGGCCCTTGATGCGGCCGGCGTCGTCGAGCAGGCGGTCGAGGCCGGACAGGATCGGCATGATCGCCGGAGGCTAGGAGCCAGACCCGCGACGGTAGTCGCCGCGCAGGCCCCCGCTCTTCGCTTCGAGAAGAAGATCCGTGATGACCGCGCCGCGTTCGACCGACTTGACCATGTCGTAGAGGGCGAGAGCCGCCGCGGCGCACGCCGTAAGAGCCTCCATCTCGGCGCCCGTGCGAGCCGTCGCAACGACCCGGCTACGGATCGTGACGCCGCCCTCCGCGGGTTCGATCTCCACCTCGACCTGATCGAGCGCCAGAGGATGGGCCAGGGGAATCCAGGTCGCCGTGCCCTTCGCGGCCTGAACGCCAGCGATCCGGGCCACGGTCACGGCGTCGCCCTTGGGCAGATTCTCCAGCCGCTCGACCGTCTGTGCCGACAGCAGTACACGGCAGGACGCCTCGGCCACACGCCGCGTCACTTCCTTGGCGGAGACGTCGACCATGGCAGCCCGCCCTCCGCGGTCGAGGTGGCTGAAAGTCTCGGCACTCATCGCAACTCGCTAACCTAACAGCCCGGAATGCGCCTCGCGATCGTCATGCCGGTGCTCGAAGAAGCGGCGCGGGTCCGGACCGCCATCGCCGCGGCGCGGGCCCACTGCGACGATCTCATCGTGGTCGACGGCGGCAGCCGGGATCGCACCGCGGAACTGGCCTCCGCCGCGGGCGCCCGGGTCGAGACCGTGCCGCGCGCCGGGCGCGGACTCCAACTGCGAACCGGCGCCAGCCGGGCAATCCGGGCCGGAGCCGACGTGCTGCTGTTCCTCCACGCCGACACGCGGCTGCCGCCGACCGCGCGAGCCGGGATAGAACGCGCGGTGGACTCCGGCGCGGCAGGCGGGGGCTTCCTGATCGACTTCGAAGCGGCACCGCCGCTGCTACGGCGGGGCCGGGTCCTGATCGACATCCGAACCCGCTGGCTGCGTACCCCGCTCGGCGACCAGGCTCAGTTCGCTACGACAGCCGCGTACCTCGCCTGCGGCGGTTTCTCCGACCTGCCGATCCTCGAGGATCTCGACTTCATCGGCCGCCTCCGCCGACAGGGACCGATCTCGGTCGTGGAGCAACGCGCGACCACTTCATCCCGACGCTTCGCCGAGCGAGGCGTCGTTCGGACCGTGGTGACGAACTGGCTGATCTGGTCGCTGTTCGCCGCCGGCGTCAAACCGGCACGGCTGGCGGGCCTCTACCCCCTGGTGCGCTAGCGCCGGGAGGTAGAGGCGGCCAGAGCCGCTGGGCGCTTAGTGCCCGTGCGACCGCGGTCGCACGGGGTCACGCACTCTTGTTCGGCTGATGCGGCCAGTCGACCGCCCAGCCGAACATGAGTGCTTAGTTGAGCGCGTCCTTCAGCGGACGGCTGACCTTGAACCGAACGCCGTTGCTGGCCGCGATCATGAGCGACTCGCCCGTCTTCGGGTTGCGCCCGGCGCGAGCGGCGCGGTGGGACACGGAGAAACTCCCGAGGCCCGGAATCTGCACGCGATCGCCCTTCTGCAGATGGCTCGAGATGCTGTCAATCAGGGACTGGACGGCATCCGCCGCCTGCTTCTTGCTGAGACCCGCGCCCTCGGCGACGGCGTCTACGATGTCTGCCTTTCCGGCCATGGAACGTACTCCTCCAAGTTTCGATTACGGGTGGCGAGCCCCCATGGAACTCGCCTGGGATCACGGGCTACCTGAGCCACTCCGGAGTTGCTACTGGTGGACCGGAAGCCAGGTGGACGCAGCGTTCCCGGCAGGCATCTCCGCCGCCTGGCTTCTGGTGCTCCATTTCATCTTCGGGTATGCTCGGCTGTTTTGCTCGTGAACCTCACGAAGCCCTGACAATCTACGGCAGAACTGCCGGAAATGTCAATGTCTACATATATTCCCGGTCGTCCCTGACCCGGCGGGCGACGTCGGCGAGTGTCGGCGCCCGCCCGGAGGCTCCATCAGCCGGCCGTGCGTCGGAGGGCCTGGACCGTGAAGCCGTCGTGACCTTCGGCCGGGAGCATCCGCCACAGACCGGGCGCCTCGACGTGATCGGCGGCGGGCCTGCGCAGGTCGGCGCTCAGATCCCGCCGACTGAAGTCGGACCGTGACCCCAGGAAGGCCGCCACAACGTCCTCGTTCTCCTCGGGTTCGATCGAACAGGTGAGAACGACCAGCAAACCGCCCGGCCGCACGCAAGCGGCCGCGCCGCCGACCAGCGAGCGGGCCTGCTCCGCGAGGCGCTCGATCTCGGCCCTGCTGATCCGCCACTTGAGTTCGGGGTGCTTGCGCAGGGTGCCCGTACCGGTGCAGGGCAGGTCGACGACGACGCGATCGAAGCGGTCACGAAACGGAAGGGCGGCACCGTCCGCGGCGCAGAGCAAAGGCGTCAGGTCCAGGCGCGCGGCGTTGAGGCGCATCGTTTGCAGGCGCCTGAGCGACACGTCGCTCGCCACGCACCGAGCATCCGGCTGCTCCGCCAGCAACGCGAACGTCTTGCCGCCCGGCGCCGCGGCGATGTCGAGCACCCGTTCCCGGGGCGCCGGCGGAGGCACGAGCGCCGCCAACTGACTCGCCTCGTCCTGCACGTAGAAGGCGCCACGCCGGTAGGCCTCCGAAAACAGCGGGTTGCCCCACTGGACCGTGAGGCAGTGCGGCGCCAGCACCGATGGCTCGACGCCCACGTCGTCGTCGATCAACTGCTCCGCCAGCAAGGCGCGGCCGCCTCTATCGCGGAACGCGAGCAGATGCAGCGGCTTCGGGCGGTTGTTCGCGGTCAGGATGGCGATGGTCCGGGTCTCGCCATACGTGCGAAGCCAGCGCTCGACCAGCAGATCCGGGTGAGAGTGCAGGATGCCGAGCCGGACGGCCGGATCGTCCGCTTCGACCGGCCAGGCGTCACGGTGCGCCGAACGGGCGATCCGCCGCAGCACGCCGTTGACGAAGCTGGCGCCGCCCGCATGGGTGCGGCCCGTCGCCTGCTCCACCGCCTCGTTGACCGCCGCGTGGGCGGGGACGCGATCCAGGAAGAAGAGCTGGTAAACGGCGATCCTCAGCGGAGCCAGCAGAGCACGCTGGATCCGGGAAAGCGGCCTTCCCGAGGCGGACACGAGCACATGGTCGATGAAGCGCAGCCAGCGCAGCGTTCCCAGCACGAGTTCCCGCAACAGACCGTGGTCCCGCGGATCGCAGCGCTCGAGCGCACCGTCGAGGAAGGTCGAAGCGGGCGCCCTGGACTCGAGCGTCCGCTCGAGAACGAAGGCGGCCGACTCCCTCACCTTGGCGTGGGCAGTGAGGGGCGCCTCGGGCCGGCGGCGGCGCCAGTTCGGACCGGCACCCAGGTTCCGAATCGGTCGTCGACGGGTCACGCCCGCGCCCCGAAGCGTTCGCCGACCGTCAAACGCAGGCCGTTCGCCAGGTCGACGCCACTGACCGGACGGCGGCCTGGCCGCTGCACGCGATCAAGCGCCAGGGCCGACGAACCGCCGCAACGCACGACCGCCGCCCGGCCGATGCCCTCTACCTCTCGACAACCCAGGAACGCGCCCGGCCGATCCCGACCGTTGCCCCGGTCCGGACCCGCAAACGAGGCGACGGGCCGCGCCGCAGCGATCCGTATCGCCTCGCCCCGCAGCGACGTGCGGGATCCCGGCCACGGCTCATAGGCACGCACCCGGCAGACGATCTCGCCGGCTTCCCGGTCCCAATCCACGACGCCGTCCTCCGGCCGGAGCATCGGCGCGTAGCTCGCCGCCGCCTCGCACTGCGGCCGGGGTTCGACATCGCCGGCTTCCAGGCCGTCCAGGGTATGGACGAGAAGCCGGCCGCCGGTCGCTGCGAGCCGTGGCGCCAACTCGCCGGCTGTCTCGAGCGGACCGATCGTCACCTCTTCGCGCAGCAGAATCGGCCCCGTGTCGAGGCCTTCCTCCATGAACATCGTGGTCACTCCCGTGACTGTTTCGCCGGCGGCGATCGCGGCCTGGATCGGCGAGGCGCCGCGCCAGGACGGCAGCAGGGATGCGTGGACGTTCAGGCAGCCCCAGGACGGCAGCTCGAGCAGGCCGCGGGGGAAGATCTTTCCGTAGGCGGCGACCACCGCAAGGTCGAGTTCCATGGCGCCGAGCCGACCGAGAAACTCGTCACTCCGCACCGCCGTCGGCTGCAGCAGGTCGACGCCGTGCGCCTGCGCCCAACGGGCAACGGGCGGTTCGACCAGCCGGTTTCCCCGGCCCGCGCGCCGCGCAGGCTGGCTGACGACGACGATCGGACGCCGGCCGGCCGAGTCCAGAGCGGCGAGCGACGGCACCGCGAACTCCGGCGTGCCGAAGAAAGCGATCCTCTCGAAGCTCGGCTGGGCGGACATCGTCCGCCCAACTTACTGGAAGGCGATCTGCGACTGGTCGACTTCTTCGAAGTAGTCGGGCGGCACGAGGACTTCCCGGGGTTTGCTGCCTTGGGCGGGGCCCAGAATGCCATCCTGCTCCATCAGGTCCACGAGACGCGACGCACGGGAGAAGCCCACTCTCATCCGACGCTGGAGGAAGCTTGCCGATCCCATCCGTTCCGCGACGACCAGCCGGGCCGCCTCGTCGTAGAGAACATCGTCGCCGCCGTTCTCACCGGCGCTTGCCGAACGGTCCTCGGGCGGCGGCTCCAGCACGGCCGGATCGAGGTTGGGCTGGCCCTGCCGCTTGAGCCAGCGGACCAGAGCCGCCGTCTCCTGCTCCGTCACGAAAGCGCCATGGAGGCGGAGCATGCGACCGCTCCCGGGCGGCATGAACAGCATGTCGCCCTTGCCGAGCAGCTTCTCGGCGCCAACCTGGTCGAGGATGGTGCGCGAATCGTGCCGGGTCGCCGCGGCGTACGAGATCCGGCACGGGAAGTTCGCCTTGATCGTGCCCGTCAGGACGTCGACC
Source organism: Acidobacteriota bacterium (assembly GCA_028875725.1). NCBI lineage: Bacteria > Pseudomonadati > Acidobacteriota > Acidobacteriota bacterium. The sequence goes on along the minus strand of JAPPCR010000019.1, from coordinate 133,880 downwards.
GAGGGGCGCTGGGTCGCCACGATCAGGTGGATACCGACGGCCCGCGCCATCTGCGCGAGGCGAGCGATCGAGGTTTCGACCTCGGACGAGGCGACCATCATCAGGTCGGCCAGTTCGTCGATCACGATCACGTAGTACGGGAGCGGTTCGAGGTTGCGAGGCTCGGCCGGCTCGTCCGCCTCCTCGTCCCGCAGACGAAGGCGCCTGGCCACCTCCGGATCGGCGATTGCCCGGTTGTAGAAGTCGATCGACCGGACGTGAACCTCCGCCAGCAGACGGTAGCGGCGCTCCATCTCGGCCACCGCCCAGCGCAGCGCGTTCGAGGCCTGCTTGGGCTCCACCACAACGGCGGTCTTCAGGTGCGGGATGTTCGCGTACACCCCGAGTTCGATCCGCTTCGGGTCGATCAGGATGAACTGGACTTCGTCGCTCCGGGCGCGGTACAGGATGGAGGTCAGCATTCCCTGGAGGCCCACGCTCTTGCCGGCGCCGGTGGCCCCCGCTACCAGCAGATGCGGCATTTTGGCCAGGTCGGCGAAGTACGGCTCGCCACGAAGGGTGCGCCCGAGCGCCATGGTGAGCGGAGACTCGCCGTCCCGGAACCCGGAGTCGGCCAGAAGGCTGCCCAGGGGGATGACCGTCCTGTGCCTGTTCGGGACCTCGATGCCCAGCGTCGATCGGCCGGGCATGCGCTCGATCCGGATCGCCTCGGCCTTCAGCGAAAGCGCCAGATCGTCCTGGAGGTTGACGATCTGGGCGACCTTCACACCGGGCGCCGGCTGGAACTCGAAGACGGTGATGACCGGACCGGGGCTGATGCCCTCGATCGTGCCCTCGACTCCGAACTCGGCGCAGCGGGCGCAGATGAGTTCACCGAGTTCCCTCAACCCGTCTCCGTCGACCTCGCTGTTGACCTCTTCGGTGTAGAGCAGATCGAGCGGCGGCAGTTCCGTGTTCTCGACCGGCGGCTCGACCTTCTCCATGCCCGCTACCGCCGTCTTCGCGGGTACGGCCGGCGCGGGCGTCGCCCCGGCCGCTGCCGGCCGTGCGGCCCTTGCCTCCTCCGGTTCGGGGGTCGCCGCCCTTGCCTTCCTCACCGCCGTCCGGCGAAGCGGCAGATCCACGAGCGGAGGGTCATCCGTCGGCTGCGGCGCGGCCTTCGCCTTGCCGCGGCCCGATGCCTCTTCCGGCGCCTTGGCCCTGACCTTCTTCCGCACCCGGGGCTTGAGCAGGACAAGGAACGCCCTGAGCCGGCGAAGACCAGCGGCGAACGATTCGTCCAGGCTGCTCCGCAGCATCAACGCGAGCCCGAACACGAGGCCTGAAACGGCAATCACTCCCGTTCCGAGCGCGCCCAACTGGCCTTCGACCGCCCCGGCGATCGTCGACCCCAGGAGACCCCCGGCCGTCAACGACTCACCCCGGAAAGCGACTTCGCCGACGGTCAGAGCGACCAGTGTCGGCGCGGCCACCAGAGCGACGACGATCCCCGCACCCTGCAGGGGGGAGGGAACGTCGGCGCGTGCGCGAACCAGCCGGTAACCCAGACCGAGGAGGGCCAGCGGCACGGCGAGCGCGGCGAACCCGAGGAGACCGAATCCGGCGGCGGCGACGTGGGCGCCCATCGGTCCGATCAGATTGGCCGTCTCCACCGAGTCCTCGGCGCTGCGCATGAAGCTCGGATCGCTGGGCTGGTAGCTCAGCAGACTGAGCAGCAGGAGCGCGCCGAGCATGAGCAACAGCAGACCGAGGAGTTCGCCGGCCTTGCCCGTCGGCAGACCGCTGCCGAGCGCGAACCGTCTGGGGCCATCATCGGAGCGAATCATCGACGCCCTCCCCATGAAGCGTTGACGGGAGCATGCACGGGCTAGCGATTGTATCCGACAAAGCCGGATATGGCTATATTCGTGTGAGCAACTCAGGAGACGCGGAACAGCTCGACGAAGTCGTCCAGACCGAGGGCCTCCGCCCGAACCATCGGCGGCAGCCCCAGCGCCGAGATCGCCGCGGCCGCCGCGGGCCGCTCCATCACCGCGGCCAGATTGTTCAGGAGGGTCTTGCGGCGGCGGGTGAACGCGGTTCGAACGAGCGCCTTGAAGTCCGGCCACTCCTCCTCGTCGATCGGAGGCGCGATCCGCTCCAGACCCACGAAGGCGCTGGTGACGGCCGGCGGCGGCACGAAGCTCCCGGGCATGACGACAGCCAGACGGCGCGCGGCGGCACGGGCCTGGGTCAGCACCGTCATCGCGCCGTAGGCCCCGTCGCCGGGCGCCGCCGCCAACCGGTCCGCGACCTCGCGCTGAACCAGAAAGGCCGCCCGAAGGCCGACCGGAGCACGCTCGAGCACCCGGGAAACGATCCGCGTGGCGACGTTGTAGGGCAGATTGCCGGCAATCCGCGCCGCGGCGGGCGTGCGCTCGTAGGCCAAGTCGCAGGCGTCGCCTACCGCGAGGCGGATCCGCCGGTCGGTGAACCGCCGGCGCAGAGCGAAGGCCCATGAAGGATCGAGTTCGCAGGCGATGACGCGGCTCGCACCCCGCTCCAGGAGCAGTCGCGTCAGCACGCCGCCGCCGGGGCCGATCTCGATGACCGTGCGCCCGGACACCTCCAGGAAGTCGACCGCGGGACTCGCGGACGCTGCGCGGCGGAGGTGGTGCTGGCCAAGGGATCGGCGAAGCGGCGGATCGCTCTTGCCCGATGCGGTCACCGGTCCGCACGGTAGCAGGCCGCTCCGCATAAGCTCCGGTGCGCAAGCCCGCCCACCGTTCAGGAGCCCCCATGGAGCCAGCAAGCCACCAACCGATTCAGCCGGAACAGACACCTCCGTGGGAGCCGACCGCGTGCATCCTGTGCGAGAGCAACTGTGGCATCGAGGTCCAGTTGGGCGGCGACGACGGGCGACAGTTCACGCGGCTGCGAGGCGACCGCGCGAACCCCGTCTCGAAAGGCTACGTCTGCCAGAAGGCCGGACGTCTGAACCACTACCAGAACAGCCGTGACCGCGTGCTGTCGCCGCTGCGCCGGCGCCCGGACGGCAGCTTCGAGGAGATCGACTGGGACACCGCGATCCGCGAGGTGGCCGAGCGCTTCGCCGGGATTCGCGACCGGTTCGGCGGCGAGTCGATCTTCTACTACGGCGGGGGAGGCCAGGGGAATCACCTGCCCGGCTTCTACGCCCGTTCCACCCTGCGCACGCTGGGCTCGGTCTACCGGTCCAACGCGCTCGCGCAGGAGAAGACGGGCGAGATGTGGGTCGCCGGCCAGATGGTCGGCGCGCACTCACGCGGCGACTTCCACCACTGCGAGGTAGGCATCTTCCTCGGCAAGAACCCGTGGCAGTCACACGGCGTCCCCCGCGCCCGGGTCACGCTGCGCGAGCTCGCGAAGGACCCGGAACGCTGCCTGATCGTCATCGACGTCCGGCGCTCCGAAACGGCGGACCTGGCCGACATCTTCCTCCAGGTGAAGCCCGGCACCGACGCCTGGCTGCTGATGGCGATGCTCGGCGTCCTGCTCGAGGAAGGGCTCGTGAACGACGAGTTCGTCGCGCGTCACACCGAAGGCTTCGACGAGGTCCGTCCCCACCTCGAGCAGACCGACATCCCCTCCGCGTGCTCCGTCTGCGGCGTCTCCGAGGAACTCGTCCGCACCACCGTCCGCCGCATCGCCAGGGCCTCGAGCGTTTCCGTGTTCGAGGATCTCGGTGTCCAGATGAACCGAAACTCGACCCTGGTCAGCTACCTGCAGCGACTGGTCTGGATGCTCACGGGGAACTTCGGCAAATCGGGCGCGATGAACGTATCCACCTCGCTCGTGCCTCTGACGGCCGCGCGGTCGTCGGGTCCACGGACGACTCCGGTGACCGGCGCGCCCGTCATTGCCGGGCTCGTTCCCTGCAACCGGATCGCCGAGGAAGTCCTCGGCGACCACCCGAAACGCTTCCGGGCGATGCTCATCGAAAGCGCCAACCCGGTCCACTCGCTGGCGGAGAGCGGGAAGATGCGCGCGGCGCTCGACTCGCTCGAGTTCGTCGTCGCGATCGACGTGGCGATGACCGAGACCGCCCGGCTGGCCGACTACGTGCTGCCCGCGACCACGCAATACGAGAAGGCGGAGGCGGTGTTCTTCAACTTCGAGTTCCCGGAGAACGCCTTCTTCCTGCGCCGGGCGCTTCTGGCGCCGCCGCCGACGGACAAGGCGGGGCCGCTGCCGGAGCCGGAGATCCACTGCCGGCTGACGGAGGCCCTCGGCGGCTACTCCGGAGAGCTGGTCGAGGAGTTCCGCAGCGCCCTGCGAGACGGCGGAAGGCCGACGTTCGCCGACGCGTTCATGGCCGCGATCAGGGAGAATCCGCGCCTCGCCGGAACGGCGCCGGCACTCCTCTACCGGACCCTGGGCGAGACCTTGCCGGCGGACGCGAAGTCCGGCGCCGCCCTGTGGAGCGCGGCGCGGATCTGCGCCCGCCGCTTCCCCGACTCCGTGCGCCGGGCCGGCATCGAAGGCGACGGCGACGCACTCGGCGAAGCCCTGTTCGACGCGATCATCGACAGCCCCCGGGGCCTGGTGTTCTCCGTCGACCCGCCCGAAGTCAGCTGGGACCGCGTGCAGACGGCGACCGGTCGCCTCCAGCTCGCCATCCCGGAGCTGTTCGGCGCGATCCACGCCCTGGTCGCGGCGGAAGGCCCCGCCATCACCAGCGGGACGTTCCCGCTCGTGCTCTCCGCCGGCGAGCGCCGTTCCTTCACGGCGAACACGATCTACCGCGACCCCAGGTGGCGGCGCAAGGCGCTGGAAGAGGCGCTGGCCCTGTCGCCGCACGACGCTGCGGCTCTCGAGATCGGGGACGGCGACCGGGTCCGCCTGGTGACTTCGCAGGGCGCCACCGAGGTCCTCGCCGCGATCAGCGACCGGATGCAGGACGGGCACATCTCCCTTCCGAACGGTCTCGGCCTCGACTATCCCGACGAGACCGGCCGGCGCACGCTCGACGGCGTTGCGCCGAACGAACTGACCGCCGCCGCCGACCGCGATCCCATCGCCGGCACGCCCTGGCACAAGAGCGTTCCGGCTCGCCTGGAACGGATCTCCGATGCCCAACAGTGAAGCGCGTGCCGAAGTCGCCCTGATCGTCGGCAGCGGTCCGGGCATCAGCGCGAGCTGCGCCCGTCTCCTGTCGCGTGAGGGAATGCGAGTCGCGGTCGCCGCCCGGACGCCGGACAAGCCCGCCCTGCTCGATCTCGAGCGAGACCATGGTGTACGGCGCTACGGCTGCGACGCCAGCGACCCGAACGCTGTCGCCGGCCTCTTCGAGGCGGTCGAGAGCGATCTCGGGAGCCCAAGCCTGGTCATTCACAACATCGACGGCCGGATGGCGGAGATCTTCCGCAAGGACATCACCGAAGCGGACCACACGCTCGTCCGCCAGGTACTCGACAACTCCGCCTACAGCGCCTTCCTGGTCGGCCAGGAGGCCAGCCGCCGGATGCTCGGCGACGCGGAGCCGGAGGCCGACGGTCACCGCGGCACGATCATCTTCACCAACGCCAGCGGTGCGCTCAAGGGATTCGCCAGGAGCGGTGCCTTCGCCATGGCGTGTCACGCGAAGGCCGGTCTGGCCCAGAGTATGGCGAGAGAACTCGGACCGAAGGGCATCCACGTCGCTCACGTGCCGATCGACGCGGCAATCGGCTGGACACAGGAGGACGGCAGCCGCTGGCACCGCCTCGCCGGCACGACGGTGGACGACAACATGGCGGACCCGGACCGAATCGCCGACCTCTACCTGGACCTCCACCGCCAGCACCGTTCCACCTGGGCTTTCGAGGTCGTCCTCCGACCTTGGGTAGAGAGCTGGTAAGGCGCCGCGTCCAGGCACGTCCGCATCCAACCACAACGGCATCGCCATAAGATCCATGCCGTGACGAGGCGCGACAACAACGTCGGGAAGGTCTCCACGGAAGAACTCGCGGCACGAGCCGCCACCGCCCTCCGCGAGGTCGCCGGTGCCCGGCGCGCCGGAGACTCGCGCCGGGACAGTCTCACCGGCCTCTTCGACGACCGCACGTTGCACCGCGGCCTGACCGATGCGATCGCGGGCGCGGAGCGGGACGGAGGCTACATCGGCCTGCTGTTCCTCGACCTGGACCACTTCAAGCGGGTGAACGACCGCCACGGCCATGTGACCGGCAGCCGCGTCTTGAGCCAGGTCGCCGGTCTCATCGAGAGGGCCGCCAGACGAGAAACCGGCTTTGCCGCCCGCTACGGCGGCGACGAGTTCGTCGCCGTCCTGCCGGGCGCCGATCTCGATCGCTGTCTCCGTGAAGCGGAGCGGCTCCGCGCCACCCTGGCGGCCACCATCTTCGCGGGCGGCGAGCCGCCGGGCCGCCGCCCGCTGGTCCACGTGACCTGCTCGATCGGCGCCGCCTCGATGCGGGCCGAGGCCGCGGGAGACCGCGACGACACGCCGGGCCCGGCAGGCGTCGCGACGCGCCTGCTGCAACTGGCGGACAACGCCATGTATCGGGCGAAGAAGGCCGGCCGCAACCGGGTGGCAGCGGCCGACGCCGAAGCCACCGGCGCGGCCTGAGTCGCCCTACTCCACCCCGCAGCGACGGATCCAGAACGGGTCCGGAGCGGTCTGGGGCAACCGGGTAGCCGCGGGAAGGTCGTAGGCCGCGATGAACTCCAGGCGATGGCTCCGGAGCGGCACCGCACCGATCGAGAGCGGCCAGGGCGGACGCCGGAAGGCGAACAGGCTCAACGAGACGGCTGGACGGCCGTCGGCATCCACAGACAGTACGTCGAGCGGGGGACCTTCGCTGCCGTTCGACCAGTCAAGTCCGAACCAAAGCTCCTCGAAGGCCGCCAGCCAACCCGGCGGCAAGCCCGGCCACGACTGGATCCGGCGATGCACCTCGGACCGTAGATCCGGGTCTCCCTCGAAGGCGGCCGCGGCCAGCAGCAAGGGCTCGGCCAGAATCGCCCGCGCCGCGCGGGCCGCCACCCGCGGGTCGGTGGCCGCCACACCCGCTTCGCGCTCCAGGCGCATGAGCTCGAACGGGGCCAGCGCCGACAGCGGGTCGAGGTCGCAGGCTCGCTCAAGCGCCAGTCGACGCCTCCCGGTGTCGATGCTCTGCTCGACCCCGGCCAGGAGCCATAGCGGGGCGAGCCTGCCGGCGGCCTCGGCGGCAGTCCATGGATCAAGCCGCGCCTGGTAGAGCGGGAAGGATGGATCGGAGGCAGCCGCCGTCCGGAGCAGGTCCGTGCCTCCGCCAGCCTCCTCTCCCGCGACTGCGGCCGTCTCCCCCTCGCCGGCCGTCCCGGCAGCCACCGCGAGTTCGTACCACCGGGCAGCCGAGGCCCGCTGCCACGTCCAACCGAGGGCGACGACGAGCCAGACGGCGAACGTGATCTGAAGCCCTCGCCGCCGCCAGACCGGCAGCGAGCCCAGGGGATCGCCGTCGGCCCGGGCCGGCCGCGCCGCGGCCGCCAGACCCAGGTTGAGAATCAGCACGGCGGGAACCGCGGTGACCACGGCGAAGACCCCGAAGACGAGGCAGACCCCGGCGCCCGTCAGACCCAGCAGCGCCGCCGCCAGGAGTTCCGGATCCCGCACGCGGCGACCGGCCAGTTCGCCCAGACGAACCCGGCCGTAGCGAACCGCCAGCAACAGCAGCAGGACGGAAGCGGCGATGCCGAGTTCGTAGGGCACCTGGGCCAGCAGGCTGTGCGCGTCCGTGACCACCTCGCCCGGCGGATGAACGCCTGGCGCCGGCCGCCAGTGGTTCGCCAGGGTCCAGCTCGTGGACCCCGGACCCCAGCCGAGGAGCGGGCGGTCCGCGAAGCCGGAGGCAGCGGCTTGGGCGTAGGTCCGGCGCGCCAGGAGGGACGGGTCCTCGAGCCGCAGCACCGCGCCCAGACGGCCGAGCGGGCCCGGCACGTCGAGCCGGGAGCCCGCCCAGGCTGTCGCCGCCGCCAGACCGGCCGCAAGAGCCAGCAAGGCCGCAAGCGGAACGAGCAACCGGCGCTCCCTGCTCCGCCAGAGGATCCACGCCGCGGCCGCCACTGCCTGGACGACCAGCGCCGCCAGCCCGGACATCGAACCGGTGGCCGCCAGAGTCCAGACCGCGACCGCGGCGACGAAGAGCGACGCACCCTGACGCAGCCTCCGCCGATCCGGTCCGGCGGCCCGCCAGGCACCGAGCACGGCGGGCGGCAGCATCGCCACGAGCACCAGCGCCAACTGGTTGTGGTGACCGATCGGCAGAGCGGCCCGGCCCTCTTCGTGGAGCGGCTGCATGGCCAGCGCCCAGGTCGACGCCGCCACGCCAACCACGGCGCAGCTGGCCAGAGCCGTACGCACGGCTGCCTCCGAGCCCAGGAGCCGCCCGATCCCCGCCGCTGCCCAGGCCGCGGGCAGGAGGAAGAGGACGACCGCCTCGCCGGCCCGGCCGACCGGCGACTGAATCCAGCTCAGCAGGACGATGAGCCAGACGGCGCCGGGAACCGCCGGCCACCACGGCCAGGCACCACCCCCCACCGCCAGCGGATCCAGGAACGACCGGTGGCCCAGGAACGCGAACACGAGCAGCAGAGAGGCGCCGACGGCCAGGGAGAACGCGGTGGCCCCGCGGTGGAACGTCCCCGCATGGAACACCATCACCGCCAGGGCCGACACAACGGCGAGCGCGGCGCCGCTTTCCTGCCACCGCCGGCTGCTCATCGACAGGGCGAAGGACAGGCTCAGGAACCCGAACCGTGAACGCCGGTTGCGCCGGAGCGCCGGCTCAGGCGCACGGCGACTTCAGGCGCTTCCCGCAGGCAGGTCCAGAGGATGCGAAGCGAAGTCAGGAAGGCCCGCCAGCCGGTGCGGAACAGGGCGGCCGGTCGGTCTTCGATCTCCGGGTAGCCGCGGCCGTCGGCCCTTGCCCTTTCCCAGCCCGCGAAGAGGCGCCCCCAGGGACTGGCGAGGGCCTCGGCCATCTGCCGTTTCGCCTTGTATGGGTACCAGAAGGAGTCGTGGTAGAGAACGCTCGCCAGATACGCCCAGGGCGCGAGAAAGGTGCGCAGCGACCATTCGATCGGACGCCGCAGGGGACCCCAGTAGATCCTGTGCTGCATCCGCGCCGCGAAGGTCATCTTCCGGAAGGGGCCGACAAAGCCCCAGCTCCTGCCTGCAACGGCCGGATCGCCCACGATCTCGATGTCCCGAGGATCGCCGCAGCCGAGCCCGAGATCGTGCGCGAGGCGGATGTAGCGGACCTGCAGCGGATCGAAACCCATCAGCTTCGCGGCCACGGCGTCGATCGCCACCTGGTCCGCGCTGGCCAGGATCACGTTGCCCACTCGCGGGATCATGCAGCGTGGTCCCGGGCCGTCGCCCGCGAAGGTGCCGTCCATGGCGGCGAACACTCCCCGGTGAATGTGCTGCTGGATCATCAACAGGTCGACCAGGGTCTCGTGGATGACCGGATGGGTCCAGTGCCGGCGCTCGTTCAGGAGCCCACCGAACGCGTTCTTCATCGCCCCCGTCGTGGTCGTGAAGACGTGGGTCTTGACGGTCGGCAGGTGGATGATGTTCTCGCCCACGAACCGCGCCGGAATGTGAAAGCCCCGCGGGTAGACGTCGTTCAGGCAGAGGAAGCGGGAGGCGAGGTCGCCCACGGCCTCCCGCACCGGCAGCCACTCCTCGCCCTGCTCGTAGAGGTGGACGTTGCGCAGACCGTGCGCCTCGATGACATCGATCTGCTTGTTCTCCCGCTCGCCCAGGCGGGCGTCGATGACGACCGTCCGGTTGTGGCAGCCGTGAATCAAGGCCGGGTCGTAGCCGTCCTTCTCCATCGCCCGCACCACGCCCTCGAGCTGCCAGGGCGTGGTCGAGCTGCCGGGGTAGAAGAAGTGCCAGGAGATGTTGATCTTGAGCGCCGTGTCGACGGACGGATCGATCACCTCGCGATAGCCCGCGAGGTTCAGGAGTTCGTGATAATCGGCCAGGATCGAAGCAGGCGCCGTCGGCAGCACGGCGACCCGGGGGCTTGCGGCAGTGGGACTCAGTTCGGCGCTCCCCTTGCGCCCCGCGACATCGCCGCCAGGAACTCGGCGTTCGACGGCGTGTTCTTGAGACGCTCCTGGAGCACCTCCATCGCCTCGACCGTGGGCAAGGGATTCAGCACCTTGCGGAGCACCCAGACCCGCTGCAGATCGTCCGCCGACAGCAGCAGCTCCTCCTTGCGAGTGCCGGACTTCTCGATGTCGATCGCCGGGAAGATCCGTTTGTCGACAAGCTTGCGGTCGAGATGCAGTTCCGAGTTGCCGGTGCCCTTGAACTCCTCGAAGATCACGTCGTCCATCCGGCTGCCCGTGTCGACCAGCGCCGTGGCCACGATGGTCAGCGAGCCGCCGCCCTCGATGTTCCGGGCGGCGCCGAAGAACCGCTTCGGCCGCTGCAGGGCGTTGGCGTCGATACCTCCCGACAGCACCTTGCCCGAAGGCGGCTGCACCGTGTTGTAGGCGCGAGCCAGGCGAGTGATCGAGTCGAGCAGAATGACGACGTCCTTGCCGTATTCGACCAGCCGCTTGGCCTTCTCGATCACCATCTCGGCGACCTGCGTGTGCCGCGAAGCAGGCTCGTCGAAGGTCGACGAGACGACCTCTCCACGCACCGACCGCTCCATGTCCGTCACCTCCTCGGGACGCTCATCGATCAGCAGGACGACGAGCACGACCTCGGGGTGGTTGGTGGCAATCGATCGCGCAAGGGACTGCAGGAGCATCGTCTTGCCGGTACGCGGCGGCGCCACGATCAGCGCGCGCTGGCCCTTGCCCATCGGCGTCACCAGGTCCGTCACGCGAGAAGACAGGTCTCCGGAGACCTCCAGCTGGAGCCGCTCCTCCGGGTACAGCGGAGTCAGGTTGTCGAAGAAGATCTTCTGCCGGACCGCGTCCGGATGCTCGAAGTTCACCGCCTCGAGCTTGATCAGCGCGAGATAGCGCTCCCCCTTGTTCATCGGCTGCCGCACCTGACCGGAAACGGTGTCTCCGGTGCGCAGGTCGAAGCGCCGGATCTGGCTGCGGGAAACGTAGATGTCGTCCGGCCCTGGTAAGTAGCTGTATTCCGGCGCGCGCAGGAAACCGAAGCCGTCCGTCAGGCACTCGAGGACCCCTTCGCCGAACAGCAGCCCACTCTTCTCCGTCTGCGCCTCCAGGATCTTGAAGGTCAACTCCTGCCTGGGCATGCCGGTGGCGCCGACGACCTCCAGCTTGTGAGCCAGCTTGAGAAGGTCGGCATTGCTGAGGTCCTTCAGGGCTTTCAGGTCAAAGGCCAGATTGGCGCTCTCCGCCGCCCTGGCGCCACCGTTCCCACCACGCCCTGCGTCACTGGCTCCGTCCATCGCTTCAGTGGCTCCGTCCGTCGTCATCTTTCTTCATCCTCGCCGAGAGAAGCGCCCCCGGGACTCGAGATCTGAGCGTCAAGGGCTGAGCAACTCCGCAAACAGCCGCGAGACTCCTTCGCCGGTTCGAGACGAAACGGGAAACAGCTCGGCCCCGGACGGCATTCCCAGCAGCTCTGCAACCTTGGCAAGGGTCCCGGCTCGAGCCCCCCGTTTCACGCGGTCGATCTTGGTCACCACCACGACGGGTTCGAGTCCCAGACTCCGGAGGTAACCGTATGCTTCGGAGTCGAGCGGCGTGCCCGCGACCTTACCATCGACGAGCAGCACCACGCGGACCCGCCCGGCCGCCGAACGGAAGTACCGGTCGACGCTCCGACCCCAGGCCTCCCGTTCGCTCTTCGAAACCCGCGCATAGCCGTAACCGGGCAGGTCCACGACGTACCACGAGTCGTCGATCAGGAAGAAGTTGACGCTCCGGGTCCGCCCCGGCCTGGAACTCGTGCGGGCAAGGTCCTTGCGGCCCAGCAGCCGGTTGATGAGGCTCGACTTGCCGACGTTCGAGCGACCCGCGAAGGCGATCTGCTGCCGGCCGTCCCTTGGCAGATCGGCCGCCCGAACGGCGGAAACCACGAAGCGGGCGTCACGGACCTTCAAGGTCCCGCTCGACCTCCTGAGTGGGCCTCTTCAGTGGGCCACGTTCGCGGTTTCAGTGAGCCACGTTCGCGGGCGGCGCCTCGGAGGCGGGCTTCTGGAAGTCGGCCGCGACCTCCGGCGCTCTCTGCACGACTCCGTCGAAGACGATCTCCAGGACCTCGTCCATCGACTCCACGAGGTGGAACTTCATCTTGTCGCGGACTTCCTCGGGCACTTCCTCGAGGTCTTTGTCGTTCTCCTTCGGCAGCAGGATCTCGAAGATCCCCGCGCGGTAGGCGGCCAGCACCTTGTCCTTGATACCGCCTACGGGCAGCACCTTTCCGCGCAGCGTGATCTCGCCGGTCATCGCCACGTCGCCGCGTACCGGTACCCGCAGCAGGGAAGAGATGATCGCCGACGCCATCGTGATGCCCGCCGACGGCCCGTCCTTGGGAATGGCGCCCTCGGGAACATGAATGTGGAGGTCCTGGTCGGCGTGGAAGCCGGGCTCCAGGCCGAATCCGTCGGCGCGGCTGCGCAGGTAGGACATCGCCGCTCGCGCCGACTCCTTCATCACGTCGCCCAGCTTGCCGGTGAGGATCAGCTTGCCGCTGCCCTTCATCAGGCCGACTTCACTCTGGAGCAGCTCGCCGCCCGCCTGGGTCCAGGCCAGACCGGTGGCGACGCCGACCTCGGACTCGTCGAGCTTCTTGTAGGGCCGGAACTTCGGCTTGCCGAGGAGTTCCCCGACGAGTTCCCGGTCGACCGCGATCGCACTCTCGGCGCTCTTGGCCTTACTACCGCCCTTGGCCTTCGCACGGGCCTTCAGCTTCTTCGTGCGGCCCTCTTCGACCAGCCGGCGGGCCAGCTTGCGACAGACCGCCGCGATCTCGCGCTCGAGGTTGCGGACGCCCGCCTCGCGCGTGTAGGAGTCCATCAGGTGACCCAGGCTGTCCTCGCCGAAGCGGATCGCGTCCGCGGTCAGACCATGGCTGTCCAACTGCCTCGGCACCAGGAACTGGCGCGCGATCTCGAGCTTCTCGTTCGGCGTATACCCGGCGAGCTGGATGATCTCCATCCGGTCCTTGAGCGCCGGCGGAATCGGGTGCTCGACGTTCGCGGTGGCGATGAACATGACCCTGGAGAGGTCATATTCGATGTCCATGTAGTGATCGACGAAGGTGTCGTTCTGCTCCGGATCGAGCACCTCGAGCAGCGCGGACGATGGATCGCCGCGGAAGTCCATCGACATCTTGTCGACCTCGTCGAGGAGGAAGACCGGGTTGACCGTGCCCGCCCGCTTCATCATCTGGATGATCTGACCGGGAAACGCGCCGATGTACGTACGGCGGTGCCCGCGGATCTCGGCCTCGTCGCGAACGCCGCCGAGAGAAAGGCGCACGAACTTGCGGCCGGTGGCGGCGGCAATCGACTTGGCCAGCGAGGACTTGCCGACCCCAGGAGGGCCGACGAAGCAGATGATCGAGTTCTGGTTCTTGTGGGTGAGCTGGCGGACGGCCAGAAACTCGAGCACCCGCTCCTTGACCTTCTCCAGGCCGTAGTGCCCCTCGTCCAGGATCCGCGCCGCCTTCTGCAGGTCCTTCAACTCGCGGCTGCGCTTCTTCCACGGCACCGATACCAGCCAGTCGACGTAGTTCCGCGACACGGTCGCCTCGGCCGACACCGGCGGCATCGCCTCGAGCCGCCGCAACTCCTGCTCCGCCTTCTCGCGCACCAGCTTCGGGGCGCCCGACTTCTCGATCTTCTCCTTCAGCTCGGCGATCTCGTCGCCGCGCTCATCCTTGCGCCCGAGCTCGTGGTGAATCGCCTTGATCTTCTCGTTGAGGTAGTACTCCTTCTGAGCCTTCTCCATCTGCTTCTTGACCTGCACGTTGATCCGCTTGTCGATGTTGATCTTCTCGACCTCGACATCGAGCAGGTCGTGCACGGCCTGCAGGCGTTCGTACGGATTCAGCGTCTCGAGCAGCGTCTGCTTCTCGGCCGTCGACACGGTCAGGTGAGCGGCCAGGGCGTCGGCGAAGCGGTCGGGATCGTCGAGCTTCAGCGTTGACATCAGGCTCTCGAAGGCCAGGTGATGGGACATCTTCGCGTACTGCTCGAAGCTGTTGAGCAGGCGGCTCATGTAGACCTGGACCTTGTCGTCGGCCGGGTAGTCGATCTCGTAGACCTCGACCTCCGCCTCGAAGGCGCCGTCGATCTCTTCGAGCGTCCGCAGCTCGGCCCGCCGCAATCCCTCGACCATCACCTTCACGTTGCCGTTCGGCAACTTGACGTTCTGCACCACCCGAGCGACGACACCGATCCGGTGGATGTCGTCGATCCCCGGGTCGTCGACCTTCGGATCGCGCTGGGCGACCAGGAAGATCAGCTTGCCGGCCGTGCGCAGCGTCTGTTCCAGCGCGAGCACGGAACCGCGCCGGCCGACGATGAAGGGCGCCATCATCTGCGGGAAGACCACCATGTCCCGCAGCGGCACGACAGGCAGCCGGTCGCTCGAGGTCGAAACGTATCCGGAGGCCATCCCTATCCCGCTTTCTCGTACACGGTCAGCGGCTGAATGCCGTTGACCACCACGTCCTCGTTGATGACGCACTCCTTGACGCCGGCTTCCGACGGCAGGCCGTACATCAGTTCCAGCATCAGCTCCTCGAGGATGATCCGGAGGCCCCGGGCGCCGACGTTGCGTTTCATCGCCTGGCGGGCGACCGCGCGCAACGCCTCGGCGGTGAAGGTGAGCTTGACGTCCTCAAACTCGAACATCGCCTCGTACTGGCGCACGAGGGAGTTCTTCGGCTCGGTCAGGATCCGGACCAGAGCATCCTCGTCGAGCTGCTCCAGGGTCGCCACGACCGGCAGGCGGCCGACGAACTCGGGAATCAGGCCGTACTTGATCAGGTCCTCCGGAAGCACATGGCGGAGCATCTCGCCGGCCCGCCTGTCGCGGTCCTTGATCTCGGCGCCGAAGCCCATCGTCTTCTCGTTCATCCGTCCTTCGATGCGCTCTTCGAGACCGACGAAGGCGCCGCCGCAGATGAAGAGGATGTTCGTCGTGTCGATCTGGAGAAACTCCTGGTGCGGGTGCTTGCGCCCTCCCTGTGGCGGCACGTTGCACTGCGTTCCCTCGAGGATCTTGAGCAGGGCCTGCTGGACGCCCTCGCCCGACACGTCCCTCGTGATCGAAGGGTTGTCGCCCTTGCGGCAGATCTTGTCCACTTCGTCGATGTAGACGATCCCGCGCTGGGTCTTTTCCTTGTCGCTACCGGACGCCTGGTAGAGCTTGAGGATGATGTTCTCGACGTCTTCGCCGACGTAGCCCGCCTCGGTCAGCGTGGTCGCGTCCGCGATCGTGAAGGGGACGCTCAACAGCCGCGCCAGCGTCTGCGCGAGCAGCGTCTTGCCGGTGCCCGTGGGCCCGATCAGGAGGATGTTCGACTTCTGGAGTTCGACGTCGGTCCGCGACCGCTCGCCGAAATCGATTCGCTTGTAGTGATTGTAGACCGCGACGGCCAGCTTCTTCTTGGCCTGCTCCTGGCCGATCACGTAGTCGTCGAGCAGCTTCTTGAGTTCCTGGGGCTTGGGCAGCGCCGCTTCCTGGCGCTGTTCCAGCATCCGGTCCTCGGCGATGATGTCTAGGCAGATGTCGACGCACTCGTCGCAAATGAAGACGGTGGGGCCCGCGATGAGCTTCTTGACCTCTCGCTGGCTCTTGCTGCAGAACGAGCACCTCAGCGCGTCGTCGCCATTGTCCTTCTTCGCCACGATTGGTCGTTCCGGCTCGTTTCTCGCGTCTCGTTCGGCCTGTTCGCACGCGCTCCAGAGGCCGTGCGCACCGTCGGATGCTAGCACGGCCAGGACTCCGGGGCCCGCCGCCGAAGCTCCGTCTGGACTCCGCTACGAGGCTCCGCGGCGCTCGACGACACGGTCGGCGAGCCCGTACTCGACCGCCATTTCCGCGGTGAGGATCTTGTCCCGCTCGGTGTCGGCGTGAACCTCTTTCGTCGACTTTCCGGTGTGCAGCGCGAGCAGTTCGTCGATCCGGCCGCGCATCCGCAGCAGGTCCTGGGCGTGGATGTCGATGTCCGTCTGCTGGCCGCCGAGGCTCTGCACCCAGGGCTGGTGAATCAGCACCCTGGCGTTCGGCAGCACCATCCGTTTCTCCTTCGCGCCACCCGCCAGCAGGACCGCCGCGAAGGACGCGGCCTGGCCGACGCAGAGAGTGGAGACGTCCGGCTTGACGTGCTGCATCGTGTCGTAGATCGCGAAGCCGGCGGTCACCGAACCTCCCGGCGAATTGATGTACAGGGAGATGTCCTTCTCCGGGTTCTCGGACTCGAGGAAGAGCATCTGCGCGATGACCAGGTTCGCCACCTCGTCGTCGATCGCCCTGCCCAGGAACACGATGTTGTCCTTGAGCAGCCGAGAGTAGATGTCATAGGCCCGTTCGCCCCGATTGGTCTGCTCGACCACCATGGGAACCAGCATTGTCTAGTCCTCTCCTTCCGCGGCGGGCTCGTCCGCCGGGGCGGGCGCTTCCTCCGGCGGCGTGTTCGCCGCCAGCAGAGCCTGCACCGTCCGATCCCGCCTCAGTTCGACTCTCAACATCTCCAGGCCGCCGTCCCGCTCCAGCTCGCGGCGCAGCCGGCCGCGGTTCGTGTTGCGGGCACGGGCCATGATTTCCAGCGCCCTCTCGAGATCCTCGGCCGTTGCCTCGACGCCGTCGTCGCGGGCGATCCGGTCGAGCAGGAAGGAGGAATGCGCCCGCTTCTCGGCCTGCGGCCGGATCTCCTCCATCAACTGCTCCCAGGGCAACTGCTGCCGTTCGAGGTCGAACCCCTGGCGAGCCAGGTTGTTCGCGTAGGACCTGGCCATCTGGAGCGCCTCGCGCTCCACGACCGCCGCCGGCAGAGTCACCGGATAGCGCTCCCTCAACTGGTCGAGCAGCGCGTCGGTGCGCTGCTGCCCCGCCTGTTCGGCCTTCTGCGCCTGCACCTGTTCGCCAAGCTGCCGCCGCAGATCGTCGACGGTCTCGATCGTGGCGGCGAGACCGCTCGCCCAGTCGTCGTCCACGTCCGGGAGCTTGCGCTCCAGCACCTCATCGACCTCGATCTCGTAGCTGCGTTGCCGCTCGACATCGTCGTCCGTCTCGGTGCGCGCGAAGTCCGACTTCTGGCCCGCCGACAGGCCGGTCAGGTTGTCCGTGAGTTCGGGCCATGCCCGCTCGTCGCCGAGTTCGAGGTCGATGTCGTGGGTCGCCGGACCGCGCTCGTCCTGATCCTGATCCTGATCGTCTTCGGCGGCCGCTTCCGGAACGTAGCCGGGCAGCGCGGCGCGGTGGATCCTGCCGCGAACCCGGTCGCCGCGAGCCGCCGCCCGGTCGACCGGCACCCAGGTCGAGCGCTGGAGCCGTACCTGCTCCAGGAGTTCGTCGACCTCGGCCTCACTGGGTTCCGTCTCGGGCTGGGGCAGTTCAAAGCTCCGGCTGTCGCCGATCTCGACCTCGGGCTCGACGTCGACGGTCACGGTAAAGCGCAACGGCTGGCCCGGAGCGGCCAGTACCGGCGCCACGCTGGGCGGCAGCATGGCGTGCACGCCGTCCTCCTCGCTCGCCCGTTGCCAGTACTTCGGCGCCAGACGTTCCGAGACGTCCTCGCCGATCGAACCCGCGAACCGCTGCCGCACCAGGTCGAGTGGAGCCTTCCCCTTGCGGAAGCCGTCGATGCGCGCGCGGCGACGGTAGTCCCTGGCGACCCGGAGGTACTCGGCGTCCACCTCGGAGGCGGGCACCTCGATCTCGAACTCCTGGCGGCACACGCCGACCTCCCGCTTGGAGACCACCACAGTCATGACCGAACGGGTTTCTCAGGGAGTTCCGGTTGCGAAGCGGGCAGGATGAGCGGCGGAGTGCGAAAGGGGGACTCTAACCCCTGAACCCTTGCGGGGCCAGATGCTGAGTCCAGGGCCCGACGGTTTCGTGCCGTGCGAAAGGGGGGATTCGAACCCCCAACCCTTTCGGGACTAGATCCTAAGTCTAGCGCGTATACCAGTTCCGCCACTTTCGCCCGATCGTGCCGCGAAAGCCACCGCGGGCGAAGCGTGGTGAGCCGCCTAGGAATCGAACCTAGAACCCACAGATTAAGAGTCTGTTGCTCTGCCAATTGAGCTAGCGGCCCAGCCTCCGCGCCGCCTCTGGTGAGCCGCTCGGGCGGCCGGCAGCGACGGGCGACTATACCCGATCAGCCACTCAACCGCCCTGGACGAAACGGACGATCTCCACCCGATCGCCGTCCTGGAGGCTGATGTCGCCGAACCGTGCACGCGGCACGAGTTCGCGGTTCACCTCGACAGCCACGGTCTTCGGATGCTGATCGAGGCTCGCCAGCAGGTCGAGCACGCTGGCGTCGGCCCCGGGCACGGCCAGTTCCCGCTCCAGACCGTTGACCTCAAGTCGCAGCAGGGACGCCATGCGAGACCGGTCCTCCGTCCGACGCCAGCTCCGCTGTCCGGTCCGGGGCGTCGGACCACAGGCGCTCGAGCCGGTAGAGCTCCCGCCTTTCCGGGTCGAACACATGGACGACCACGTCGCCGTAGTCGAGCAGCACCCACTGACCGCGCCCCGATCCCTCCAGGTGCAGGGGACGGGCGCCGCAGGACCGCAGCCGCCGCTCCACGGCCTCCGCGATCGCGCTCACCTGGCGCGCGTTGGCGCCGTTGCAGATAACGAAGTAGTCCGTGAAGTCGCTGACGTCGGTGAGTTCCAGAACCCGAAGGTCCTGCGCCTTCCGGTCGATCGCCGCGGCAGCGACGGCGCGCACACGCTCCTCGGAGTCAGGGGTCCCCTCGGGACTGGGAGAGATGGCGCCCAACCGGGCCTGGAGCGTCTGCGCTTGCGTCAACGGTACAACCCGTACTTGCGACAGTACCGCAGCACGGCGGCGGGCATCAAGCCGGCATCCACCTCCTCGCCCCGGGAAAGCCGGCGGCGGATCGAGCTGGACGAGACATCGACCGAGCGATGCCGGACCAGATCGAAGCCGCGCGCGCCCTCGACCGCCGCGCGCACCGCCGGATCCAGGCCCCGTTCGCCCGGCCGTGCCAGAACGACCAGCCTGACGGCGCCGATCAGGTCTTCAAATCGCCGCCAGGCCATGAGGTCGTTGAAGCTGTCGACGCCGAGCAGCAGGTGCAGGTCGGCCTCCGGGTTCTCGACCACGTAGCGCTCCACCGTGTCCACCGTGTACGCGGTCCGGCCAAAATCGAGTTCCGCGTCCGAGACGACGAGCTCGGGGTAGGGCAGGAGCGCCAGTTCGACCATCGTGTTCCGCACGAGCGCAGGCGCCCTCGTCCCTCGGGGCTTGTGCGGAGGACAGGCGGTCGGCAGGTAGTGGACGACGTCCAGGTCCAGGAGTTCCCGCGCGGCGAGCACCGGCAGAACGTGCCCGTTGTGGATCGGGTCGAAACTGCCACCAAACAGGCCCATCCTCATGGCGAGGTAACTCCCGCGGAAGCCTCGTCGCCGGCGGAGTCGGCCACATCCAGGAGGAGGCGCAGTTCGCGCACCAGGCGGTCAAGCCCGGTACCCGCGACGGCCGAGATCTCGAGAGACCGTACTCCCTCCCTTCGCGCCAGGGCGGCCAGGTCGCGTCGCCGGTCCGGTTCCGCGATGTCGAGCTTCGAACCGCAGAGGATCCGGGGCCGGCGAAGGAGATCCTCGTTGAAGGCGCCAAGCTCGGCGGAGATCGTGTCGAAGGCCGCCTGGACCGCACCCGCTCCCTCCTCGGGCTGCGGCCCGAGGTCGACCAGGTGCAGGAGGACACGGCAGCGTTCCACGTGGCGCAGAAAGCGGGTTCCGAGGCCGGCGCCCTGGGCGGCGCCGGCGATCAGTCCCGGCAGATCGGCGATCACGAAGGGTTCCGCCTCGACCGGAATCGCCGGCGGCCCAACCACGCCAAGCTGGGGCACGAGCGTCGTGAAGGGATAGTCGGCGATCTTCGGTTTCGCGGCAGTGAGCCTGCTGATGAGGGTCGACTTGCCCGCGTTCGGCAGGCCGACGACGCCAATGTCGGCGAGCAGCTTCAGTTCCAGGCGCAGGCGGCGCTGCTCGCCCGGTCTTCCCGTTTCCACGCGCCTCGGCGCTCGCTGGCGCGCGCTCTTGAAGCGGGCGTTGCCGCGCCCACCGGCGCCGCCGCGCGCGACGACGAGCTGGTCGGACTCGGTCAGGACCTCGCCCAGGGGCTCGCCGGTGGCAGCGTCATGGACCTCGGTTCCGAGCGGCACCGGAATGACGAGATCGCTGCCGCTCCGACCGGTCTTGTTCGACCCCTCACCGTGCCTTCCCCGCTCGGCGTGGTACGCGGCCGGAAAGCTGAGACGGTAGAGGGTGCCGAGCCCGGACGAGCCGACCAGAACGACATCGCCGCCGCTGCCGCCGTCGCCGCCGGACGGGCCGCCCTGCGGCACGAACTTCTCGCGCCGGAAGGCCAGACAGCCGTCTCCGCCGGAACCCGCGAGGACATCGATGACGGCCTCGTCGATGAAGTGCATGAGCCGCTCCCCGCGGCGCCACTACTACCCGGCCGGATGGACGTTGACCACCGTGCCGCGCCGGCCGCGGTTGCGGAACTCGACCACGCCGTCCGCCCGTGCGAAGAGGGTGTCGTCGCCGCCGCGTCCCACGTTCTCGCCGGGAAAGAAACGGGTGCCCCGCTGGCGCACGATGATCGTGCCGCCGGTCACGCTCTCGCCCGCGTAACGCTTCACGCCCAGGTTCTTGGGGTTGGAATCGCGGCCGTTGCGGCTCGAACCCTGGCCCTTCTTGTGCGCCATCTCTTTCGACCTCCGTTGCTCCGGCGAGCGGCTATGCCCCGCCGGATCGTTCGATCGCTTCTATCCGGAAGCGCTGCAACTCCTGGCGGTGCCCGCGGCGCCGCCGGTAGCCCTTCCGGCGCTTGAACTTGAACACGACGATCTTCGGGCCGCGCAGGTCGCTCACGAGCTGCGCCCGCACCCTGGCACCCTCGACGACGGGCTCACCGATTTCGGTTTCGCCCTTGCCGCCGCCGATCATCAGCACCCGGTCGAAGACCACCTCCGAACCGGCCTCGGCGCCGCCGAGGCGTTCCAGGTCGACAACATCGCCTTCCTCGACCCGGACCTGCTTGCCGCCGGTCTCTATCACTGCGTACATCGTTCTCTCTCAGCGGCGCGCCGATCGTTCAGCGCACCGAGTATCGTCATCCGCGCTACGCCGCCACAGCGGCATTTCGGCGGCCGACAGTAGCACCCGCCCAACGAAACATCAATGGTCGGTGGGACCCGACACCTCGCGTTCCGCACGCCGCCTCGCCGCCCTCGGCGGCCGCGACGGACCCGGCGACAGCGGCAACTCGACCTCGAAAGTCGCGCCCTCGCTCCCGCCCTGCCGAACCCGCGCCTCCCCGCCGTGAGTGGCGGCAATGCGGCGGACGATCGCCAGACCCAGGCCGGTGCCGCCGCGACGCCCCGAGTGGAACAGGTCGAACACCCTCTCGCGGTCTGCGGGGTCGACTCCCGGCCCGTTGTCGCCGACCGCCAGCACGACCGATCCCGGCCGGACTTCCGCCTCGAGGCGGAGAACGGGACGATCGCAGTCGCTCATCGCCGCCACCGCATTGTCGATCAGGTTCAGCAGCAATTGGTTCATCTGCTCGCGGTCGACCTGGAGGGGGACGCCACCGCTGCGATCGTCGATCTCGACGGGTATGCCGGCGGACCGGAGCTTGCCGGCCACCACCTCGGCGCCGTGGCCCAGGAGTTCGGACGCGGTCGTCTGCTCGAGCTTCAGTTCGTCCGGACGCGCATAGCTCAGGAAGTCGGACACCAGGCGCTCCAGGCGACCGACTTCTGAACGCGTGATCGCGACCAGACGCTCCGAGGAACCCGCCTGCATCTCTTCCTGGAGCATCTGCATGTTCAGGTTCAACGAGTTCAGGGGACTTCGGATCTCGTGCGCGAGGCCGGAGGCGAGGGTGCCGACGTAGGCCATCTGTTCCGCCTCCTGCGCCTGACGCTCGGCCAGGGCGGTCCGCCTCGAAAGGCGGCTGTAGAGCAGGTAGCCGGCCACGAACAGCGCGACGGTCAACACCGCGACGATCGCGGTCTGGCGCAGCAACTCACGGCGCAGGGTCACGAGCCTCTGCTGCAGCTCGCTGCGCGAGATCCCGATCTGGAAGGTGCCTACCGTGCCGACCGGTACCGTCACGATCTCGTAGGGCACCTGGTTGGTCACCGTCTCCGCGACCAGCGACGGCGACTCCAGGTTCGGCGGGCTTCCGACGTCGGTGCGGGTTTCGTCCCGGCGATTGCGGAACACCAGGTGACCCTCGCTGTCGAAGACCTCGACGGTCTCGACGATGTCGCGCTGCACCAGCACGGAATCGATGTAGCTGCGCGTCTCCGATTCGGTCGCCATCGCCGTGTACAGGTCGCGACCGGTGCTCTCCACCCGGCCCGCGATGCGCTCGGCGAGGTCCTCCGCCTCCGTCCGGGCCTCGATCACGATCCGGTTCAGCTCCCGCTCGGACAGCGACCGGAAGATCAGCCAGCCGAACAGGGCGAGGTCGGCGAGAACGAAGGCGCCGAGGACCGCCGCCCAGGCGCGCCGGCGCCGTTGACCTCCGTCCCTGCCGATCCAGTCCCACACGCTCGAACGGTACAAGACAGCCGCGGTGTACGATGATTCCCGTGGTTGCGATGCGGCTCCTGGCGGCGGCCGGACTGGCTGCCATGCTCGGTTGGAGCTGCGCTTCCGACATCCCGCGGGACACGACGCGCCTCACCGTCGGCATGCGCTTCGAGTATCCGACGCCGAACGAGTTGATCGGACCCGCGACACTCACGTACAGCGCGATCGGCAACCAGTTCTTCCTGCCGCTGATGGCGGAACGACCGGACTTCCGCGACGGTCCGCCGACCTGGGCGCCCGCTCTGGCGGCCGACTGGGAGTTCTCCGAGGATCGCCTGCAACTCACCGTGCGGTTGCGTCAGGACGCGCTATGGAGCGACGGCGAACCGGTGACGGCCGAGGATGTCCGGTTTAGCTGGCTCGCTCAGACCGACGCGAACGTCGCCTGGGACTACTCGTTCTCCAAGGAGTCGATCGCCGACGTCGAGGTGATCGACGCCGGAACGGTGCGCTTCCACCTCGACGCCGCCCTGCCCACCGTGCTGGCCGACGTCTCGACCGGACTCATCCTCCCGAAGCACGCCTGGGAGCAGCGGCCCTTCGCCGAGTGGCGCAGCGACCCCGGCTGGTTCTTCGAGAACCTGGTCACCAGCGGCCCCTTCCTGCTGGAGAACCGGACGCCCGGCCAGGAACTCGTGCTGGGCCGGAACCCCGACTACTTCGAAGACGGTTTCCCGCGGGTCGAACGCGTCGTCCTGCGTACGGCCAGCGATGGCGCCGCGCTCACCAACCTGCTCCTTGCGGGCGAAGTCGACGTCGCCACCGGGCTCGGAGCAACCGACGCGCAGCGGATCGCGAACCAGCCCGGCCTCCGCCTGATCGCCTACTCCAACCGTCAATTCACCTTCGTGTCATGGAACACCCGAAGGCCCTGGTTCCAGGACGCGGAGACCCGTCGAGCCCTGGCCATGGCGATCGACCGCCAGGCGATGGTGGACACCCTCTGGCATGGCTACGCCGAAGTCGGTACCAGCCCCATCATCTCGAGCGTCTGGGCGCACAACGCCGGGCTTGAACCCTGGCGCTACGACCCGCCCGCCGCCCGGGACGGGTTGGCCGCCGCTGGCTGGACCGATGGCGACGGAGACGGCATCCTCGAGCGCGACGGCGTACCGTTCCGGTTCGAGCTGGCGACCTTCGCCGGCGCCCCCGCCCGTTGGGACGCGATGCAGATGATTCAGGCCGACCTCCGCGCGGTCGGCATCGACGCCCAGCCCCGCCGCGTCGAACCAGGTGCCCTGATTCAGCGGATGCGCGACAAGGACTTCGACGCCGCGGCCTCCGCCTTCGCGATCGACACGAGTCTCGACCTCCGCTACGCCTTCCACAGCCAGTCGATCCCCGGCGGCGACAACTACGCCGCGTATGCCCAGCCCGAAGTAGATCTCCTGCTCGACAGCTTCGCCACCCGCCTCGACCCCTCGGCGGGCCTGGAAGACCTCCACCGACTGCAGCGCATCCTGCACGAGGATCAACCGATGCTGGTGCTGTGGGAACCGTTGACTCTGGCGGCCTTCAACGAGGAACTCGAAGCGGTGGAGCCGAACGCGCTGAGCCCGCTCGCAAACCTCCTGGAATGGGCGTGGCGTTGAACCTGCGACCACGCTGGTGATCCGCTTCGTCCTGCGCCGCCTGCTGGCCGCGGCGGTGCTCTTCCTGATCGTCCTGACTCTGGCCTTCGCCGTCGTGGCGCTGGCTCCCGGCGATCCGATGGCGCCCTCCGACCCACGGATTCCGCCAGAGCAGGCGGAGCGGTTGCGGGCGCTCTACGGGCTCGACCAGCCCCTTCCCGCGCAGTATCTCCGTTGGCTGGGAGCGGTCGTCCTGCACTGGGACTGGGGGCAGTCCTACCGAACCGGTCAGCCCGTGGCGGAACTTCTGTTCGATGCCCTGCCGCCCACCCTCCTGCTGGCCGGCGCGGCCCTGGTCGCCCAGTACCTGCTCGGCATCGGCCTCGGCCTGATCGCGGCTTCCCGACCGAACTCGCGTCTCGACCTGAGCGTGCGCGTCGCGAGCCTGGTCGTTTACGCCCTGCCCACGTTCTGGGTCGGCCTGATGGCGATCCTCGTGCTGGCGGTGGGCCTGGGTCTGGCGCCGGCCGGCGGCATGACCTCCGCCGCCGCCTTCGAACTCGGGCCGGTAGCCGCCGCTCTCGACGTGCTGGCGCACCTGTGGCTTCCGGCCCTGGTCCTCGGCCTGTCGATGGCCGGCGACATCGCCCGCTACACCCGGAGTTCGCTGATCGAGTTCCAGGCCACCGAGGCCGGTCGCGCGGCCCGGGCCCGCGGCCTGTCCGAGACACGGATCCTGCTCGTTCACGGCCTGGCCCACGCCGCTCCGCGCCTGCTTCAGCTCGCCTCTGTATCGGCTCCGCTCCTGCTTTCCGGCGCCGTGGTGGCCGAAGTCGTCTTCGCCTGGCCCGGCCTCGGCACCGCGACACTCCTGGCGATCCAGTCGGGTGACATTCCCGTGGTCCTCGCGGCCACCGCATACGGCGCCGTCCTGGTCATCGCCGCGTCGCTTCTCGCGGACCTACTCCTCACCCGCCTGGACCCGAGGATCCGGGTGGAATGAGGCGGTCTACCCTGCCGGCGACGGCCCGGACCGGAGCCGGAGTCCTCGTCTCTCTGGCCCTGCTCGCGGCAACCGCCCCCCTGCTCGCGCCGCACGACCCCGCGGAGCAGCTCGACGCCTCCGAATCGAGCCGACGGCCGCCGCTGTCCTCCCTTCTCGTCGTGCGCACGCTCGACAGCGAGCCGCTGCTGGCGGAACGGGTGACGGTCGACGGCAACGACCTGGTCCTCGACCGGCGCTCGGGTTCGCTTCGCCTCCCGCTCGGTTCCGTAACCAACTACCGCGAGGAGGGCATCGCCGAGCGGCGGAGGAACTGGCTGGGCAGCGACGCGCTGGGGCGCGACGTCCTTTCGCGTCTGCTGCACGGCTCGCGCGTGTCGTTGACCATCGGTTTGCTGGCCGCGTGCCTCGCGCTGACCGCCGGCACCCTCGTCGGCTCCTGCGCCGCGATCGGCGGCCGCTTCGTCGACCAGACGCTGATGCGCACGGTGGACGGCCTGCTCTGCTTCCCCCACCTGGCCCTGGTGCTCCTGCTGGCGGCGCTCTACCGGCCCGACACGACGCTCCTCGTGCTGCTGATCGGCGGCACCGGCTGGATGGGTCTCGCGCGCCTGGTCCGGGCCGAACTGTTGCGGCTCAAGCAGGAACGGTTCGCGCTCGCCGCCGCGGCCGCCGGGCGTTCACCGGCCGGTGTGCTCATCCGCCATCTGCTGCCGAACGCGACGACGCCCCTGCTGGTCGACGCAAGCCTCAGGGTGGGGGCCTGCATCCTGGTCGAATCGGCGCTCTCCTTCCTGGGACTCGGCGTACAGCCGCCGCAGCCAAGCTGGGGTTCGATGATCGCCGACGGCCAGGGTCACCTGGCCACGGCATGGTGGATCGCCGCGTTTCCCGGCCTGATGGTCGTGGCCGCCGTGCTGGGCTCGAGCCTGCTCGCCGACGGCCTGAGCGACCGCCTCGCCGGCCTGGGGACCGGCGGCCACGGGACTCGCCGGCGCTCACCGTGGGCGATCCGTACGTGGCTAGGTCAGGCATGACCGGCGGCAAGCTCCGGACCTCGGACTTCGACTACGACCTGCCGCCGGAAGCGATCGCCGGGTACCCCGGAGAACGCGGCGAGAGCCGACTGCTGGTGCTCGGCCGGACCACCGGGAAACGGCGCTTCGCCGACCTGCCGAAGCTGCTCGATCCCGGCGACCTGCTCGTCGTCAACGACACCCGGGTCATCCCGGCCCGGCTGCGGGCCCGCCGGCCGACCGGCGGCCGGGTGGAGATCCTGCTGGTGGAGCGGGAAGGGCCAGCCTCCTGGTGGTGCCTGCTCCGCCCCGGCCGCCGCTTGCCCCCGGGGGCGCCTCTGGCGATCGAGGGCGGCCCGTCGGCCACGGTCGACGAACGCGCGGACGGACGTTTCCGGCTGACATTCGAACAGCCGATCGAGCCGCTCCTTGCGGAGATCGGCGAGACACCCCTGCCCCCGTACATCGACCGGCCGGTCGAGCCGCGGGACCGGGAGCGCTACCAGACGATCTACGCCGCGCGGCCGGGCGCTGTCGCGGCGCCAACCGCCGGCCTCCACTTCACCCCGGCGCTCCTGGGAGCGCTCGAACGCCGCGGAGTCCGGCGGGCGAGCCTCACGCTGCACGTAGGCCCGGGCACCTTCCGACCGGTCAAGACGGAGAACCCGGAGGCGCACGTGATGGAGTCCGAGCGCTTCGAGATCCCGGAGGCCACCGCCGAAGCGGTCGCCGCCGCACGCCGAAGCGGGCGCCGGGTGGTGGCGGTGGGAACGACCGTCGTCCGATCGCTCGAGACCGCGGCGTCAACGGACGGACTGGTCGCCGCCGGCGCCGGCCGGACCGGGCTCTACATCCGTCCGGGCTACGAGTTCCGCGTCGTCGACCGGTTGATCACGAACTTCCACCTGCCCCGCTCCACCCTGCTCATGCTGGTCTGCGCCTTCGCCGGCCGCCGCCGCACCCTGGACGCGTACCGCCAGGCGATCGGGAGCGGCTTTCGCTTCTATTCGTACGGCGACGCGATGCTGGTCGACAGAATGCGGTGAGCCAGCGCCGCCGCGCCGAAGCCGTTGTCGATGTTGACGACGGCGATGCCCGGGGCGCAGGCCGTGAGCATGGTCAGCAACGGCCCGATCCCCTCGAAGCTCGCGCCGTAGCCGACGCTGGTCGGAACCGCCACCACCGGACAGGGCACCAGTCCGGCGACCACCGTCGGCAGGGCGCCGTCCATTCCCGCCACGACCACCGCCACATCGGCCCGGCGGAGAGAATCGATCGAGTCGAGCGCGCGCTGAATGCCGGCGACGCCGACATCCCGGATCCGCTCGACTTCGTGCCCCAGCCACTCGCTGCACGACGCGGCCTCCTCCGCCACCGGAAAGTCCGACGTACCGGCGCTCAGCACCGCGACCCGTCGCCCGGACGGCGGCCCGAAGCGGCCGGCGCTCCAGATCCTCGCGCGCGGCTCGAAGCGGCCGTCAGGGATCGCGGCGCTGAGCAATTCCGCGGCCGCCGCCTCCACTCGTGTGACCAGCACGCGGCCCGAGTCCGCCACCATCGCTTCGACGATCCGAACCAGCTCGTCGTCGCTCTTGCCCTGAGCGAAGACGACCTCGGGCAGGCCGGTCCGGCTTTCCCGATCGAGGTCGAGCCTGGCCGCCCCCAGGTCCAGGTAGGGCAGACGCGCCACGCGTTCGTGCGCGTCCTCCGGTGAGATGTCGCCGGCGGCTACGCCTCGCAACAGCTCGAGGAGTCGCTCCCGCTCCATCGCGACGCCGCTCAGGCGGCGTCCGCGCCGCCGGTTCGATAGCCGCGCGGGTCGAGCGCCGCTCCCTCGAAACCGAGCTCGAGCAGACGCGCCTCGATCTCGCTCCACTGGCTTTCTGCCGCCGGCAGTTCGCCCTTCCCCACCTCGACCCGCGCCGAGTCGCCGTCGTGACGCACTCTGAGGATGCGGAAGCCCCGTTTCTGGAGTTCCGCTTCGGCCTCCTCGATGCGGCGGAGCTTGGGCAGCGTGACGAGCTGGCCGTGAGGTATCCGCGAAGACAGGCAGGCATTCGCCGGCCGGTCCCATACCGTGAGGCCGAGCGCCCGCGCCAGCCGACGGGCATCCGCCTTGGTCACGCCGTGCTCCAGCAGCGGACTGTAGACGTCTCGCTCGCGCACCGCCCGCAGACCGGGGCGGTCAGGGCCCGGATCCGAAGCGTTCGTGCCGTCGCAGACCGTCGCGAAGCCGCCGGTCCTCGCGAGTTCCAGCATCCGATCCATGCGCAGTCCCTGACACACGTAACAGCGGTGACGCGGATTGGCCCGGAACTCGGGCTCGTCGAGCTCGCTATAGGTGGTGACCAGGTGGCGAACGCCGATCTCCGCCGCCAGCCGGCGGGCGTGGTCCAACTCTGAACCGGCAAGGGTTTCGGCCGCCGCCGTCACCGCCACGGCCCGGTCTCCCAGGGCGCGTTGGGCCAGGGCCGCGACCAACCCCGAATCGACGCCACCCGAAAAGGCGACCAGCACCGGGCCACGACTCCTCAGGTCCTCCTCGAGCGTCCGGACGAGCATCTCAGTCGTCACGCCGGCCGAGTTCGAGTTTGCGGCGCGGCGCGGCGGTGCCCCGCAGCAGGACGGGTACCGCGAACAGAGCCGCGTACACCCCGAAGGTGAGGATCGGCACCAGGGGCATCTCCTCGAGCTGCTCCCGCCGGGCCATGGACCGAACGAGGTACAGCCAGCCGGGCGGACCGAACAGGTAGAGCACGAACAGGAGCCGGGTGCGGGCCACCTGGAGAATGACCTCGTCCAGAGCCCGGCCCGCGAAGTGGCGCTCGCGGCCCGAGCGGTGGACGTAGACGTTGCCGAAGAACCAGCCGGCAAACGCGGCCAGTATGTACAGCGGGTAGAGCGCCAGTTCGAACGTCAGGTTCCACCGCAGGATCCCGATCTGGGCCAGGATGCCGACCGACCACGCCGCCAGACTCGACGACAGGATGACAGTCTCCAGCCCCTTCATCGCCGTGCGTCCGGATCAGCCCGCCAACTGCGCCTCGTACGCGGCGGCTGTCATCAGCTCGTTCGGCGGTCCTTCCTCGTCAAGTCGGAGGCGCACCAGCCAACCCTCGCCGTAGGGATCCTCGTTGACCACTTCCGGAGCGTTCTCGAGTCCATCGTTCACGGCCTCGATCGAGCCCGCCACGGGCGTGTAGATCTCCGCCACCGCCTTGACCGATTCGATCGCGCCGATCTCGGATCCGGCCGCGAACTCCTGTCCCGGCGCCGGCAGTTCGACGAACACGACGTCGCCCAGTTCCTGCTGGGCAAAGTCCGTGATGCCGAGCACGGCCTCGCCGTCCTCGACCTTGAGCCACTCGTGCTGCGCCGTGTAGAGGCGGTCGTCGGGAATCATCGGAACCTCATATGAACTCAGGCGCCCGCCTTGGGGCGCCGGTAGAAGGGTAGTTTGACGATACGGCAGTCGATCTCCCGGCCCCGAACCGTAACCGAAGCCGCGCTGTCGGGCGCGGGCGGCCCGCCGCTACTGCAATCCAGCCGGGCGATACCGATCGCCCGTCCCAGCGTGGGTGCGAAGGCGCCGCTGGTCACCGGACCGGCACAGTCGGGGGCATCCCGGACCGTCAGGCGATGTCCATGGCGGGCGATGCCGCGGCCCTCGACCTCGAAACCGACAAGCCGGTGGCGGCATCCCGTCTCCCGCTGGC
This sequence comes from Acidobacteriota bacterium, assembly GCA_028875725.1. NCBI lineage: Bacteria > Pseudomonadati > Acidobacteriota > Acidobacteriota bacterium. Next base: position 103,807 of record JAPPCR010000019.1, on the reverse strand, counting down.
GGGCCAGGGCGTCCCGGCCGACGAAGTCGCCCTTCTTCCACTTGACGATCCAGGACAGCCCGGCCTCAAGGGGCGTCGTCTCCTCGCCGATGTCCTGTCCGCAGAGCATCATCCCGGCTTCCAGCCGCAGCGTGTCTCTCGCGCCCAGACCCGCCGGCATCAGGCCAACGTCGCTGCCCTGCGCCAGGAACTCCGCCCACAGATCCTCCGCCTGGCCGGCCGCCGTGTAAATCTCGAAGCCGTCCTCCCCCGTGTAGCCGGTCCGCGACACGATCCGCTCTTCCTCATCCTGGTGGAGAAACGAGTAGTACCGAAGCTCCGCGGCTTCGGTACCCACGACGTCCGCGACGATCTCCGCCGCCCGCGGTCCCTGCACAGCGATCAGGGCCGTCTCGTCGCTCTCGTCGTCTACGCGGACGCCACCGTCCTCCGCCGAGGCCGCCGTCTCGAGCAGTTCCAGATCACGAGCCCTCGACGCGGCGTTGACCACGAGGAGGTAGTCCTCCGGGTCGAGACAGTAGACGAGCAGATCGTCGATGAAGGTGCCCCGCTCCGTCAGCAGGGCGCTGTAGTGGGCGCGGCCGGGCGCGAGCGCACCCACGTCGTTCGGCGTCAGGCCCTGCAGCAGGGACAGGGCGCGGGGACCCCACACGCGGATCTCCCCCATGTGGGAGACATCGAACATGCCGGCGCGTTCGCGCACCGCGCGGTGCTCCGCCAGCACTCCCTGATACTGAATCGGCATCTCGTAGCCGGCGAACGGCCCGAAACGAGCCCCCGACTCGACGTGACGCCTGTACAGGACCGTCCTCAGCACTCTCGTCATCTCGTCGCTTACAATGCCACGAAGGAGAACACGATGGGTTCGAACCGCAAGGGAGCGCTGTCGCTCGCCGTTCTGGCGCTACTCATGCTGGCGAGCGGGGTCGCCGAAGCCAGGACGACTGCCGCCCAGGTCAAGGACCGTGAGACCCTGAAGGCTTTCGTCGAAGGGGCGAAGGCAGAGTTCGAGGCGATCACCCAGGTAGACGAAGGCGCAAAGCTCAGGGGCCGGCTGAAACAGGAGGGGCCGCTCAAGGCGGGGTCGATGTTCCTGATCATCTTCCTCCAGAGCGGTGAGCCGTTCATCCACGGGGGCGATCGCACGGCGGAGAGCAAGAACCTGATCGACGTCGAGGACGACAACGGGAAGAAGGTCGTCCAGGAGCTCCTGGCGGTCGGCGCCCGAGGCGGCGGTTTCGTCGAGTACCACGACGGGGAGCCAGGAACTGCGTACGCCGTCGAGTACATCTCCGGGATCACGGGAAGACGATTCACGCTGGTCGGCGGCTGGTCGCAGGACGTCTCCCATGTACCGGACAGGCCCGCGACTCATCTGCCGAAACCGGCCGTCACCGCGTCGCAGGTCAAGGACAGCGAGACACTCATCACCTTCGTTGAGGAAGCGGTCAAGGTGTACCGCGAAGCCGTCCGATCGGAAGGCTACAGCGCCCTGGTCGGGATCAGAAACGCCTTCCGGCTGGAAGGAGGAGACTGGAAGTCCGGTTCCATCTACCTGTGGGTCGTGAGTGGCTCGGGCATCATCCTGTTTCACGCAACCAGGCCGGATGTCGAAGGCACGCCGACGGACATGACGAGGACGGACATCAACGGGGTGAGGTTTGCCGAGGAGCTGATCGGAGGTGCGCGGCGCGAGGGTCGGAAGTTCCTGGAGTACTACTACGACGACCCCACCGTCCAGGGAGACGAGGACACCGGTTCCCCGAAGCTCGGTTACGCGGTGAGCTTCCCGGTGCCCAACTCGGAGCAGAGGGCCGTGATCGGTTCCGGGATCTACCTCCCCCGGGAACCCCTGTCGAGCGTCTGCGAGGACGACACGAGCAGTCTCTGCCTGCATGGTGACACGTTCCGCGTGAGCGGCAGCTACCTCGTGGACGGCGAGGCGGATGCGATGTCTCCCGTTGAGATGGGCGGAGCATCAACCGACTCGGGGCTCTTCACCTTCTTCGACGGCGAGAACTGGGAGGTGCTGGTCAAAGTGCTGAACGGCTGCGAGGTGAACGGTCACTGGTGGGTGTTCTCCGCGGCCGCGACGGATGTCAGCTACGAGTTCTCCATCAAGGCCGCGGACGGTCTCTCCAAGGTCTACCGCTCCGCCGGCGGCGCGCCGTCCCGCGCTCAGGCTGACACCGGCGCGTTCCGCTGCGAGGATGTGCCGGCACCCGAATCGCCGCCCGAGGTCGCGGACATTCTGGAGGTCGGAGCGACGCACGACCTGCGGCACGCCGACGTGACCGCCTCGTTCACTCTGCAGGGCGCTGAGCGCGCGGCGTCGGCTGTGAGCTCCGGCGACTACCAGGCAACGGACTCGGGGCTCTTCACCTTCTTCGATCCGTCGAACTGGGAAGTGCTGGTGAAAGTGCTGGACGGCTGCGAGATGAACGGCCACTACTGGGTGCTGATCGCGAGCGCGACGGACCTTGCTCATCGGGTGTTGGTCGATTTCGGAGACGCCAAGGCGCCCTACGCCATCGATGAGGGCCTGGGGCCTGCGTTGATCGACACCACGGCGCTGAGCTGCGTGGCTTTCTGACCCGGTCGAGATCTACGAAACGGCGTTTCGCAGGCAACCGTCCTGGCCGGGCACTCCCACCGTCACCAGCATCCGCTCCGGGTCGAGGTGCCGCCGCGCCGCCCGGAAGACACCTTCCGGGCTGAGACGCTCGATCCGTTCGAGCCGCCAGGAGCGCCGGTAACTCGGTAGCTCGAAGAGCAGCGCGTCGACGAGCAGGCCGGCCCAGAGGCCGGCGGTCTCCGTCAGAAAGGGCTCGTGGCCGAACATCCCGGTCCTGCATGCTTCGAGGACGGCCGCTTCGGGCGGCCGCTCCAGCACCTCGTGGAGCGCTTCGCGGACCAGTTCGAGCCCGCGCTCGACATGATCCGGATGGGTTCCGAGGTAGACCGAGAGGGCGCCTGGATCGCTGCCGGCGCCGGCCAGCACATCGACGTGAGTCGCGTACGCCAGACCCTCCCGTTCGCGAACGCGATGGGGGATCCGTCCGGCCAGACCGTCGGATCCGAGCAGGATGCCGAGCGCGCGCAGCTCCGGCAGATCCGGATGCCGCCGGTCTACGGTGAAGTGTCCCGCGTATACGTGCGCCTGCTCTCGGGAACCGGTGACGATCTCGACGCGCTTTTCGCGCCGGCCGCGCGGCGCCGGCGGTTCGACCGTACGGATAGCGGCTCCGGCCGAGCCTCCGAAGAAGCGCTCCAGGTCCGCCAGCACCGCGTCCTCGTCGATGTCGCCCGCCACCGCCACCACGCCACCCCGCGCCAGGGCCTCGCCGTGAAACCGCATGCAATCCTCGGGCGTGAGGGCGGCCAGTGACTCGCTCGTTCCCTGACTAGGCGACGCGAGGGGATGGGGATGGTAGAGCTGATCCTGGAAGGCCCAGCCGGTCACGACTTCGGGGCGATCCGCGAGACTGAGAAGCTCACCCAGGGTCTGGTCGCGCAGCAGCTCGAAGCGCGCCCGGTCGAAACCGGCTTCGAGCACCAGCTCGGCCAGCCACTCGAGCGCCAGATCCGCGTCGTCGGCCAGCGCGTCGACCGAGAGGCCGTGGACCTCGGCGCTCGCCAAGCCGTTCAGGGACACGCCGCGCGCTTCGGCCTGTTCGGCGATCTCGCGCCAGGTTCGGCGGGCGCTGCCCTCGACCAGCATGCGGCCGCAGAGAAGCGCCAGCCCGGGCGACGGATCGACGCGGGCGCCGCCGCGAAGCCAGGCTCGGGCCGCCACGACGCCGGAGTCCGGCACGCGCAGGGCGGCCAGGCGCAGCCGGCCCGACCACAGGTCGAGACGCAGCGGCTCGCGATCGGTCACGGGCGAGACCAGCCGACGACCCGCGTTTCCCCGGACAGCAGGGCGGCGCAGGCCGCGGCGACGTCGGATGCGGTCGCGGCGGACAACGCCTCGAACGAATCGCGGCTGAAGCCCGGTCGGAACAGAGCCTGCTCGAGCGCGGCCGTCACCGCCCGTTCGGCGACCGCTTCGTGCAGGAAGACCCAGTCCGCGAACAGAATCCGCTTCGCCCGCTCGAGCTCTTCGGCGTCCGGCGGGCGACTCGCGAGGCCCTCGACCCGCGCACAGAGCTCCTGCTCCAGACGCTCCGGATCGACACCGGGCGCCGCCTCGGCCGACAGCGTCGCCATGCCTCCCAACCGGTGCCCGGCAACGGCGGCCGAGGCCCAGAGCGCCAGCGGATCCTCCTCGACAAGGTCGCGCTGGACGCGACTCGCGCGGCCACTGCAGAGGACGGCCAGGGTCAGACGGAGATGGACATGGGCCGGGTCGTCCGGCGCGGGCGCCGGATGGGCGACGAGCAGGCGTGGCGTCTCCCCTCCCTGCAGCTCGACCCGACCGTCGGGCCGTGCCTCGAAGACGGGCGATCCGGGGCTCGCGCGGGTTCGCCCACCGGTTGGCGCGCCGCCGCCCAGCGCCGCCTCGACAAGCTCCATCGCGTCCGGGGGCAGGCCGCCGGCGCAGACCAGGACCGCACGACCCGGCCGATAGTGCCGGTCATGAAACGAGCGGAGCGCCCCGGCGTCCAGCGAGCGCAGGCTCTCCCTCGTGCCGAGCACGGATCGCCCGTAGGGATGGCCGCCGAACACGCGCCGGGCCACCGCCTGCTCCAGCGCGTCCCAGGGATCGTCCTCGACCATCCGGATCTCCTCGAGGATCACCTCGCGCTCGCTGTCCACCTCCTCCGGCAGCAGGCTCAGGCCCCGCATCCGGTCGGACTCGATCCGGAGCGCCTCCTGCCACGATCCGCGCTCGAACTGGAAGTGGTAGAGGGTTGCGTCGTGGGACGTGAACGCGTTGTTCGTGCCGCCCAGGCGCTGAGTCAGACGGTCGATCGCGCCCGGTTCGTAGGCCGCCGAGCCCTTGAACATCATGTGCTCCAGAAAGTGGGCCAGACCGGACTCGCCGGGTTCCTCGTCCCGACTTCCGGCGCGATAGCAGAGGGCAACGACGATCGACTCGGCCCCGTTCTGCGGCAGGAGGACCACTCGCAGGCCGTTGTCCAGCGTCTCGACCCGACCCGCCACGCGGTCGAAGGCCCGCAGATCGACCGCGTTCATGCCAGGGCGCGGTCGTAGGTCATGCCAGTGCGCAGTCGTGAACCGCTTCTGTCTCGAAAAGCCCGCTCCGCTCCGACCAGAGCATCTGCTCGACCGTCGCCGACCGGCCCCCGACCCCCGTATCCAGGGTGATCAGGTTGCAGGTGTTCCGGCCGCGCTCCCTGCCCCGTCCGCGCCCCGAAGTCGAGGTACCGCTCTGGACCAGCCACAGCCTTCTTCCGCAGTCCGGCGCCACGCCCACGGCGGCTACGTGGACGTGCCCGGCCAGGACCAGGTCGACGCCGGCGGCCGCGAACGCCGTCAGGGCCTCGCCGCTGCGACGCGCCGTACGCCAGCCCATCAGTTCGGGCAGGGCCGCCAGCGGGTGATGGGCGACGGCGATCCGCACACGGCCCTCGCTCTCCGCCGAGCCGTCCCGATGGAAGCGCTCCCCCACCGCGGCCAGTTGGCGTGCCGTGAAGCGGCCGTCCTCGATCGTCAGGTTGAACGCCGTGTTGAACCCGACGACCTCCAGTTCCGCATCCCGGAAGCTGGGCTCGATGTCGGGGCTGAAGTGGCGGCGGTAGGCGCCGTAACGGTCGAGCAGACGCTCCCACACCCGGTACATCGGAACGTCGTGGTTGCCCGGTACGGCCAGGAACGGCGGCCCGAGCCCTTCCAGGAACCGCCGCGCCTGCCGGAACTGCAGAGGTTTCGCCCGCTGAGTCAGGTCTCCCGACACGACGACGAGGTCGGGGCGCCGGTCGGCGACCAGCGCCTCCACGCCCGCGGCCGCCGGCCGGTAGTGCGGCGGCCCGAAGTGGATGTCGGAGAGGTGGAGCAGACGGCGCAGCGAAGGAAGGCCCTGGCGCGAGGCCCTAGCGGATCAGGACGCTGCGTACGCTCTCGTCGACCCGCTCGCCGGCGAGGTCGCCCAGAATGCCGAGGATCTCCCGGCCACGGGCGCGTCCGATCAGGAAACCGAGCGAAGCCGCCACTGCCACGGACGCCAGCGGATACGCGCGCACGAGCGCCACCCAGTCGAGACCGGGCGTCAGACTGCCGACAATCCGATCTTCGATCGCCGGCTGGTCAGGATCGGCGGTCACGACGCAGCAGGAATCCCAGGACGAAGCCCGCGGCGGCCGCGATCAGCACTGCCCGACCGGGATTGTCACGGACGTACACGTTCACGTCGCCAACCAGTTGATCCAGGTCCTTGCGCGCCCGTTCGTAGCCGTGACCGAGCTTCTCCCTGGCGGCGCCGTAGCCTCCCTTGGCCGCTTCGCCAGCCCGGGCCGAGGCCTTCTTGACCCGTTCCGACAGCGGGGAGTCCCGCATCCGCTCGCGCGCCGCGTCGACGCCGTGACCGACAGCCGAGCGGGCCTTCTCCACCCCTTCAGCGACCGCCTCCCGGGCCAGATCCATCGACGTGACGTTGCCGCCGTCCTCGCCGCCTTCTTTCTTCTTGGCGTTGCTCATGGCCCGATCATATACGTGTCCGGCGCTGCTACAATCCGTGGCCCCCGAGGTACGGGAGAACTCTCGTGGGGCAGTAGCTCAGCTGGGAGAGCACCACGTTCGCAACGTGGGGGTCGAGGGTTCAAGTCCCTTCTGCTCCACCACTTCTGGAAGTTCGGGCCTAGAAGTTCGGGTTCTCCCCTTCCGGGTCCTCCTGCGCGCGCCCCACCATGGGCACGAACCGGACGACGTCGACCTGGCGGCGTTCGAGTCCGTCCGGGGTCTTTCGGATGACCACGAGATCCTGCAGCGGTCCACCGACCGGGGCAACCAGGATGCCGTTCACCTTGAGCTGTTCGATCAGCGGCGGCGGCACCTCCTCAGGCGCCGCGGAGACCAGGATGCCGTCGAAGGGCGCTTCTTCCGGCCACCCGCGGTAGCCGTCACCTACGCGGACCTCGATGTTGCCGTAGCCCAGCTCGTCCAGAACCCCCTCCGCCCTCTCCGCCAGATCGTCGATGATCTCGATCGAGTAGACGCGGCGAGCGAGACGCGCCAGCACCGCCGTCGTGTACCCGGAGCCGGTACCGATCTCGAGCAGCTTCTCGTCGCCGTCGAGCTCGAGAAGGTCCGCCATCAAGGCGACCAGGTAGGGCTGGGAGACGGTCTGACCCGAGCCGATCTGGACGGCCTCGTCGCCGTAGGCGTCGTCACGCAGGGAGTCCGGTACGAATTCGTGCCGGGGCACCGTTCTGAGGGCGTTCAGCAGCTTCGGTTCTTCGATCCCCCGGCCCCTGATCTGTTCCTCCACCATGGCCGTGCGCTGGGCGGCGAACGGGTCGTTCTGGCCAGACGGCTGCCCCGCGACGCCGACCGCCGCAAACGCGCACACGACGCCGGCAAGCGCGACGGACCGCGGCGACCCGGACCTCGACTGCCGGAGTTCCTGCACGATTCCCTATGATAGGCAAACACCGTGCCGGATCGTCGCCCCTCGAGACCGGCCGCGCCGAACGGCCCATCAGGAAGGAGACGATCGGGACGTGCCGAGGCCGAGCCCCGCCTGCGCTCCCTGGGCCGGGTCCGGGAGGAACTCGGCGCCGCGGTGGACCGCTCGCCGGCGGACGAAACGGAAATCCTCTGGCTGGAAAGCAGGCGCGGCCGCACCGGCTACCGTGTTCCCGACCTCGACAGCTACCGGCGGCGCTCCCGTCAGGTCACGTTGAGGGTGCGGGAGGGGCGACGCTCGGGAATCCACCGCACGGGAGGCGCACGCAGCGGCGAGCTCGACGGTGCGGTGCGCTTCGCTCTCGCGGCGGCCCGGGCGGCGCCCGCCGAGTCGCTGCCCCTGTTGCCCGAGGGCAACCAACCGGAAGCCCCCTCGGCCGCCGTCTCCGACCCGGCCCTCGAACGCCTGCACGCCAAGGCGGCCCGGCGGCTGCTGCGAGAAGCGCTCAGGGACGACGAAGCGGCGATCATCGAATGGACTATCGGACAGGCCGCCATTGCCAACAACCGGGAACTCGCGCGAGGCGTACGCGCCAGTTCCGTCATGGTCGAAGTGCGAAGCGGCGCCGCTCCGGGCGCCGGCTTCGCCCGCCACGCCGCCCGCTCGCTCGACGGCCTCCAGCTTGCGCGACTGGTCGAGACGGCGCGTGAGCGGAGAGCGCCTGAAGGCACGGCCGCGACGCCGCCCAGCGGCGCGCCCGTCCTCCTGGCTCCCGAGGCGACGATCGAGTTCGTCGAACTGCTGAACCTCCACGCGTTCTCGTCACGGGCCATCCTCGAGCAGGAGTCCTTTCTGCTTCAGCACACGGGGGTGCAGGTCTTCGACCGCCGCCTCGACCTGGCGGACGACGCCTGCCGCGAGAGCGGGCTCCCCTTTCCCTTCGACCTGGAAGGCGTCTCGAAGATTCCGGTCGAGCTGGTGTCCGCGGGCGTGCCACGAACACCGGCACTGGACACCGCCACCGCTGCCCGCGTGGGACTTTCTCCCACCTGCCACTGCACGGGCGGCGAGGAGGCCTATCCCCTCAACACGTTCCTCCAACCCGGCGAGCACAGCGACAGGGAACTGTTCCGCATCGCGGACGGCGGCGTCTGGGTCAGCAGGCTGGACGAGGTCGAGTGCTTCGACCCCGCTCGCATGCGGGTGCGGGCACGGGCCCGCGGGGCGCGTCGCCTGCGAGCAGGTCGGCTCGCGGAGCCGGTGATCGATCTCGTCTGGGAGGACAGCCTGCTCCGTGTGTTCTCCAATCTGCTCGCCACCGGCGACACTCTGTTCTGCCGCCCTTCGCGCGACGGTTTCCTCGGCGGCACGTCCGCGCCAGCTCTGGCGGTGGCCGACGTGGACGGTCTGACCGCGGCGGGCTAACCCCTACGAATCAGCACGACCGTCTGATCGTCGCCCTGCGGCAGGCCGGCCCCGAAGCGCCTCACGTCGGCATCGATGGCGTCCACGATCTCGGACAGCGGCCGCTCGCGGCGGGAGCGAAGGAAGTCCTCGAGCCGCTCCTGGCCGTACTCTTCGCCGTCCGGAGACTCGCACTCCGTGATCCCGTCACTGTACAGGCAGAGAAGGTCGCCCGGACCCATCTCGAGAGGCTCGACCTGGTAGCTCGCGCTGGGAAGCAGGCCCAGCGGCAGTCCGCTGGCCGGAAGCGGCGTCACTTCGCCGTTCCCGCGTACCAGGAGCCCGGGGTTGTGCCCCGCATTGAGGAAGCGGACGGCGCGGTTTCGCGGGTCGATCTCGGCGAGGATCAGGGTGATGAAGCAGTTGCTGGCGCTGCTCTCGACGATGTGCTTGTTCAGACGGTCGAAGAGTTCCGGCGAGAGTTCCGCCCCCACGCCTTCTCCGCCCAGCCGGCAGTCGTCGACGAGCAACCGCAACGCCGAGTCCAGGGTAGAGACCAGGAGCGCGGCCGGCATGCCCTTGCCCGTAACGTCTGCGACCACCAGACCACGGCGCGACCCGGCAAACCGGAGCGAGCCGTAGTAGTCGCCGCCGACCTGGCGCGAGGGACGGCTCCAGCCAACCGTCTCGAAACAGCCCGCGCTCGGCATCTCGGCGGGCAGGATGTTGCGCTGGATCTCCGCGGCGAGCTCCACTTCCCGCTCCAGGCGCTCCTTCTCGAGCGCCTGCCGATGGAGCTTCGCGTTGGTCAACGCGATCGCGGCCTGATTGGCGAACAGCGAAAGCGCCCGATGATCGGCCGCGGCGAACGGGCCGACCCCGGTCCGGCTCTCCTTGTCCGCGACCACCAGCAGGCCGACGCTGCCGCTGCCCCCGTCGCCTTCGATGGGGACCGCAAGCGAATGTTCGGCGTCCGGCATCACGCCAGCCGCCAGCGCTTCGATGCCCGCCTCGTCGAAACCGGCCCGCGGCGCTTCGATCGCCTCGCGGGCGCCGCCGCCGATCGTGCCGGCGAGCGCGAGGCGGCCTTCGTCGTCCAGCAGGTAGAAGGCGCCGCGCCGGGCGTCCAGGAGCGAAACCGCGCGCAGCAGGATCTCCTCGGTCAGTTCGTCCAGGTTCAGCGTCGAAGCGATCGCCAGCCCCACGTCGTAGACCGCCTGCAGCGTGACGACGTTGTAGTTGTCCTGGAACTTCCGGTCCTTCAGTTCGTCGGCCAGTTCCCGCAGCCGGAGGCCGATGGCCAGCACTCCGGCGAGGTCGTGCTCCTCCGGCTTGCTTTCCTGTCCGCCGCCGGCGCCGTCATCGCGAGCCGCATCGTCCCCGACGGCGTAGTAGAGGATCAGGTCGTGCTCCAGGCTCCGTTCGCGGGTGCCGAGCACGCCCCACGACGCCACCGGACCGCCGTCGCGCCGGTAGATCTGGGCACCGGCCAGGCCCTGCGTCCGGCACCAGTGCCTGACCAGTCGGGTCTGCGCCGCGCCGCTCTCCCACTCCGCAGCCGCCGCGGCCGCCGCAAGCCGCCAGAGTTCGGCTCCGGGACCCGTTCCAGCCGCCGAGGTCGACTCCGACGCCTGAGCAGCAACGGCGGCCGGCGAAGTCACGAAGCCCCGGCCTGAAGCTCGGTCACCGCCGCCTGTTCGTCGGGAAAGATGCTGGCGTACTGCGCCAGGCCCATGATGTGGAAGGTCTTCTCGATCGTCGGGGTGAGATGGCAGAAGGAAAGCCGGCCCTCCACTTCGATCATCTTCTCGATGATCTCGATCAGGATGGAGATGCCGATCGAGTTGACGATCTTCGTCCCGGCGAGGTTCAGCAGCAACGTCCTGAAGCCCTCGTCGAGCAGACCGTACGCCGCCGCCGCGATCTCCTCGCCGCCCTGATTGTTGATGTAACCGTCCGTGTAGATCACCGCCAGACCGTCGCGGCGCTCCACCTTCAACTTCAGACCCTCGGTCATGGAACCAACCAGACTTCCTCGCTCAAAGTAGCGTCAGAGTGCGTCAGAGTACCTTCAACATCACGACGGATGTGCCGCCCTCGCCCGAGAGCACGTTCACCTCGTCCATCAGTCCTTCAATGATCTTCAACCCCCAGCCACGCTTCCGGATCGACTTCAGGTTGTCCTCGATCCGGGGCGGCACGAGCTTCGAACAGTCGAAGCCGACTCCCTGATCCTGAATCGTGATCCGGAGCACCTGCGGCTCGTCCGCCTCGGCCGAACCGAGTACCGCGAGCCCGAGATGAAGCTGGCCGTCGGCGGCCCGGCTGTGTTCGATCGCGTTGATGCACGCCTCGACGACCGCCATGCCTACTTCCTCGACCTTGTCCGTGCTCATCCGGATGGACTTCGCCATCTCGCAGGCGCAGGCCCGCACCTCCAGCTCCATTTCGGGCGCGAGCCTGAAGGTCAGGTGGGTTTCTTCAAGAACTCCGAGCTCAGACATCGGGTGTAGGCGATCGGCGTCCCAGCGGCCGGGATCCTAGGCGACAAGAAAGAGCTTGAGACAGTAGATCACCACGGGCTGGATCCGGTCGTTCAGCAGAAACCAAAGAAAGCTGGCGACCACCACGGACGACCAGAACACACCGGCGGAGAGACTCCCCGCCCACGAAACCGGCGCGGTGACGCCCCCACGGTCCAAAAAACTGAACGGCGACCCTACCATTATGTTCGACCTCCCCGTTGGTGACCCTGTGGAGAGCAAGTCCCCTGCCAGCCGTGGAGATACGAGGGAAAACCGCCCGCAAATCCAGCTCTCAGGCGGGTTTGACGACGAGCAGCACCGTCGCGACCGGATGGTCGATTCGGGGCAATTTGTCCCGACCCAGTCGCGTCACTCGGGCTTGAGGCGGCTCTGGTGAGACGTTACGCCCGCCCCACATGCACTAGGGACAATATGTCCTATGGTGGGCCATAATGACCCATCACCATCGCGGGATACCGGCCAGAACCCTGGTGGCACGTCCCCGCGCCACCAGCGTCACAGTCCGAGCGCTCGTCTGCGAGCGGTCGGATGTCAGGCCGGCCCACCGACAGCGGATCGATCAGTACCCGCCGCGCGTCAGAGTGCGCCTGTTGACGCCGAGAAGCCTCGCGGCGGCGCTCTTGTTGCCCCCCGTCATCCCGATGACCCGGCGTACGTGACGGCGCTTGACCGCCTCGAGGTCGAGCGGCTCCGGGCTCTGAGGACCGACCGCGCCGCCCATTAGCGACTGGATCAGGGCCACGTCGACGACGCCGTCCGCCAGGGAGACCGCGCCCTCCACGATGTTCTGCAGTTCCCGTACATTGCCGGGATAGTCGTGCGCCAGCAGGAGGTTCAGCGCCGTCCGGTCGAACTGCGGCACCTCGACCGATTCCCGCTCGCAGAACCTCTCGGCGAAGTGGCGGACCAGGTGCGGAACGTCTCGCCGCCGCTCCCGCAGCGGCGGCAGCTCGACGCTGACGCCCTTCAGGCGGTAGTACAGATCCTCGCGGAAGCGGCCCTCCTCGACCAGGCGCTCAAGCGGCTGGTGGGTAGCGGCAACGACCCGCGCGTCGACCGCTATCGGCCGCTGGCCCCCGACCCGCACGATCTCGCGCTCCTGAAGCGCGCGCAGCAGCTTGACCTGCAGCGCGACATCGAGGTCGGCCACCTCGTCGAGGAAGAGGGTACCCCCCTCCGCCAGTTCGAAGCGACCGAGGCGCGCCCTAACGCCGGTGGCCACGCCGCCCTCGATACCGAACAGCTCACTCTCGAGCAGGCTCTCCGGAAGCGCGGCGCAGTTCACCGCCACCAGCGGGCCGGTCCGCTCGGATCGCTGGTGGAGCAGGGCCGCCATGAGTTCCTTGCCCGTGCCGCTCTCGCCGCGAAGCAGGACGCCGACGCTCCGCGGCGCGACCCGGTCGATCACCTCCAGGATGCGGCGCATCGCCGGCGCATGGGCCACGATCCGCCTGCCGCCGACCTCCGCCAGGTCGTCGAGGCGCTCCTTGAGCAGCTTGTTCTCTTCCGCCAGTCGTTCCCGAGAGACAACCAGCCGCTCCACCTGGCGCAGGCCGTCCAGGGCCACTCCGGCCAGCGCCGCGACGGACCGGAGAAACCTCCGGTCGCCGTCGCTGAAACCCGGTTCGCCCTTGCCACGGACCTCCTTGTCGAGGACGGCGACGAAGCCCAGCACGGCATCGCGAGACTTGAGCGGAGCCGCCAGCAGGGACTGGAACTCCCGGCCGGCCAGCGACCCGCCGCTCCGCGCCAGGACGTCGTCCCGGGCCAGGAGATCGTCCCACAAGGGTCCGGCAAGCAATCCCTCGGCTGCCGGGGAATCGCTGCCGAAGCCGACCGTGGACGCCGACCGCGCGACCCCGAAGCGGTCGCGGGTGACGGCCGCGGCCGCTGCCGGGTCGACGATGGTGCAGAGACGCTGCAAGAGGTCGTCCAGCAGTCCCTGCTCGGATTCGTGGGAATGGAGCGCCACGACCAGGTCGTAGAGCGTCTCGAGCTGCAGCCGCTGGCGGCGGCCGGCAAGGTCCGTGGCCGCCTTCCGGGAGGGGGAGGATCTGCGGTCGGCCACGCTCAACTCGCCCTTCTCACCTGGGTGGCGGGAACCGGTGTCGGGGTCGCCAGCACCTTGCTCAGAAACTCCCCGGTATGACTCTCCCGCGAGGCCGCCACGCGCTCCGGCGTGCCGGCCACCACCAGCCTGCCGCCACCGACGCCGCCCTCCGGGCCGAGGTCGATGATCCAGTCCGCGTTCTTGATCACGTCGAGGTTGTGCTCGACGACCAGCACCGTGTTGCCCCGGTCCACCAGACGCTGCAGAAGGCCGACCAGGCGCCGCACGTCGTCGAAGTGGAGACCGGTCGTCGGCTCGTCCAGCAGGTAGAGACTCCGGCCCGTCGCCCGTTTGGACAGCTCGGTGGCCAGCTTGACCCGTTGCGCCTCGCCACCCGACAGCGTGGTCGCGGGCTGCCCGAGGCGGATGTAGCCGAGCCCCACCTCGTCCAGCGTCGAGAGGATGCGATCGATGGCGGGGACGTTGGCGAAGAACTCGCAGGCGTTCTCGACGCTCATGGCCAGGATGTCGGCGATGTTCTTGCCCTTGTAGCGGACCTGCAGGGTCTCGCGGTCATAGCGCAGACCGCCGCAGATGTCGCAGGTGACGTAGACGTCGGGCAGGAAGTGCATCTCGATCTTGTTCTGGCCGTCTCCGGCGCAGGCTTCGCAGCGGCCGCCCTTGACGTTGAAGCTGAACCGGCCGGGCTTGTAGCCGCGGGCCCGCGCTTCGGGCGTCTTGGCCATCAGGGTGCGGATCGGCGTGAAGACGTTCGTGTAGGTCGCCGGGTTGGAGCGCGGAGTGCGGCCGATCGGACTCTGATCGATGGCGATCACCTTGTCGAGATGCTCGAGGCCCTCGATCCGGTCGTGATCGCCGGCCGGATCGACGGCGCGGTAGAAGTGGCGAGCCAGGGCCTTGTACAGCACCTCGTTGACCAGGCTGCTCTTGCCTGAGCCAGAGACACCGGTGACCAGGACGAAGCAGCCGAGCGGCACGTCCACGTCGAGTTCCGCCAGGTTGTTCTGGCGGGCGCCCCGGATGCCCAGCCAGGCGCCGTTCCCCGGCCGCCGCGCCGCCGGCACCGGCACCTCCGCTTCGCCGCGGAGGTAGGCGGCGGTCAGCGATCCCTTCGCCTTCTCGACTTTCTCGAGCGATCCTTCAGCGACCACCTCGCCGCCGTGCTCGCCCGCCCTCGGACCCAGATCGACGATCCAGTCGGCCTCGCGGATCGTCTCCTCGTCGTGCTCGACCAGGAGCACGGAGTTGCCGAGGTCACGCATGCCCTTGAGCGTTCGCAGCAGCTTCGCGTTGTCCCGCTGGTGCAGGCCGATCGAGGGCTCGTCCAGCACGTAGAGCACTCCCTGGAGCTTGCTTCCGATCTGCGTGGCGAGCCGGATGCGCTGGCTCTCGCCTCCCGAGAGAGATCCCGAGGCCCGGTCCAGGTGCAGGTAGCCGAGACCGACGTCATCGAGGAACGTCAGCCGGTCCTCCACCTCCTGCAGGATCTTGCCGGCGATCTGCCGTTCCTTCGTGTTCAGTCCCAACGCTCCGACCACCCGCCGGAGGTCGCCGATCGGCATCGAGGTCAGATCGTCGATCGAACGGTCGCCGACGGTGACCGCAAGCGCTTCGGGACGAAGCCGGCGGCCCGAGCACGAGCCGCAGGTGCGCACCGACATGTACTTCTCGATCTCCGCGCGAACGCCCGGCGACTCCGTGTCCGCGTGGCGGCGAGTGAGCATCGGCACCACGCCCTCGTAGCGCCCGCGCCACTGGTAGGACGAGCGGCGACCCTTGATCTCGAAGGCGATCTCGCGGCTGCCCGAACCGTAGAGCACGACCTGCCGCACCTCCTCGGACAGCTCGCACCACGGCGTCGAAAGGTCGAAGCCCATTTCTGCGGCGACCGTCCTGAGCATCCTGAGCCGCCAGGAGGATGAAGTCGCAGGAAAGGGCCGAAGCACGCCGGCCTCGATCGATCGCCGCGGATCGTCCAGGATCCTCTCCTCGTCGACCGCCATCGAGGAACCCAGGCCGCCGCACTCCGGACAGGCGCCGTATGGGCTGTTGAACGAGAACAGGCGCGGCGAGACCTCGGCCAGGCTGGTGCCGCAGTCGGCGCAGGCGAAGTGCTGGGACATCGTCTCCTCGGGCAAGCCCTGGGGGGCCACGACGAGCAGGCCGCGCCCTACCTCGAGGGCCGTCTCGAACGATGCAGCCAGCCGCTGCTCGATGTCCGGCCGCACGACGAGCCGGTCGATGACGATCTCGATGTCGTGCTTCCTGTTCTTGTCGAGAGCGGGGAGGTCGCCGGAGAGCTCGCAGAGTTCGCCATCGATCCGCGCCCGCAGAAAGCCCTCGCGGACCATCTGCTCGAGCTGGCGGCGGTACTCGCCCTTCTTGCCCCGCACGTACGGCGCGAGCAGCAGCAGCCGGGTGCCCTCCGGCATGGCCGCCACCCGGTCGACCATCTGCTGCACGGTCTGCGGCCGGATCACCTTGCCGCACTCGGGGCAGTGCGGCACACCCACCGAGGCGTAGAGCAGCCGCAGGTAGTCCAGGATCTCGGTCACCGTCCCCACCGTCGACCGTGGATTACGGGACACCGACTTCTGCTCGATCGAAATCGCGGGCGAGAGTCCCTCGATCGAGTCGACGTCCGGCTTCTCGACCTGGTGCAGGAACTGGCGGGCGTAGGCGGACAGGGACTCGACGTAGCGACGCTGTCCCTCCGCGAACAGCGTGTCGAACGCGAGAGAGGACTTGCCCGAGCCCGAAACGCCGGTGACGACGACCAGCCGATCCCGCGGGATCTCGACCGTCAGGTTCTTCAGATTGTGTTCGCGGGCGCCGCGAACGACGATCTTCTTCCCGCTCACCGTGCTTCCCCGGACGCGTCCGCGCGCAGGCGCCGCCGGCCGCGAAACACCTCGCCGGCCTCGCGGTCGAGGGTGCGCTCCCGTTCCCGCTCCCGCTTGTCGTGCAACTTCCTGCCCTGGGCCAGGGCCAGTTCGACCTTGATCCGGTTGCCCTTCAGATAGACGGACAGCGGCACCACCGTCAGGCCCCGGTCGCGAGTACGCCCGAACAGGCGGTCGATCTCACGCCGATTCAGGAGCAGCCGCCTGGGCCGCTCGAGAGCGTGGTTCTCCCGGTTGCCGTGGCTGTACGCTGAGACGTGAGCGTCCAGCAGCCAGGCCTCGTGTTCACGGAAGGCGACGTAGCTGTCGCGTAGCTGGATCTTGCCGCTCCGGATCGACTTGACCTCGGTGCCCAGGAGTTCGATGCCGGCCTCGAGCCGCTCCAGGACGTGAAACTCTCGCCGCGCCTTCCGATTGACCGCCAGGGCGTTCCCGCCCGCGAGCGACCGCTGCTTCTGTTTGCTGCGCCTGGCCATCGGTGTTCGTTTCCGGCGTTGGGTGCATCTTCCCGAGTGAGTCTACTCTCCGCGGACACCCCCGACGCAGGCGGCCACGATGCGGCCGAAGCGCCACAGAGGTGTGGCGGAAACGCCACATCCCGGATCGCCGACCGGCTGTGGGCGCGCACGTAAACGACTGAAAAACAAGAGACTTGCAAGAGACACAAGGCAATCGCCGGGCTGGCACGATCCGTGCTGAAACACCTGCCCGATGGCAAAGCGCGCCAACGGATCGGACCGGAGTCCCCGGGCACGGTCCAACGACACGCGTGACCGCCTGTTCCGCCAGCAGACGATCCGGCGTCCGACGGCGATCTCCGGCGTGGGCATTCACACCGGCCGGGAGACGAATCTGCGCATCCTGCCGGCGCCGCCCGATGCGGGCATCCGTTTCCGCCGCGCGGATGCCGGCAACGTGGAGGTTCCCGCCGACCTCACGAGCGTCAGTTCCCTCGAACTCGCCACCACGCTCGGTCGCGACGACGTGACCGTCTCGACCGTCGAGCATCTCCTCGCCGCCGTCTACATCCTCGGCATCGACAACCTGGTCGTCGAGATGGACGGCCCCGAGGTGCCGATCCTCGACGGCTCGGCGATGCCCTACCTGCTGCTGCTGCAGGCGGCGGGCGTAAGGCCCCAGAACGCGGACCGGCAGATCCTCGCGATCACTTCGGTGATCGAGATCGACCGCGGCGACAAGTGGCTGCGCGCATCGCCCTACCCCGGCCTGCGCCTGGACTACACGATTGACTTCGAGGGCTGCGCCGTGGGGCGCCAGCGACTGCAGATCGACGTCGACACCCGCAGCTTTGAGCGCGGCCTGGCGCCGGCGAGGACCTTCTGCCGGCAGATGGACGTCGAGCAGATGCAGCGGGCCGGACTGGGTCTGGGCGGGTCGGTCGACAACTGCATCGTCTTCGACGAACACGGCGCGGTGAACACGGATCTCCGTTTCACGGACGAGCCGGTGCGCCACAAGGCGCTCGACGCCGTCGGCGACTTCACCCTGCTCGGAGCGCCGATCTGGGGCCACTTCGAGGTTCTGCGGGGCGGGCATCAACTCCACTACGAGTTGCTCAGGGAACTGGTCGCCAACTCGCGGTGCTGGACCTGGCTCCGCGGCGACGAACTGCCGCCGGAAGCGGGTCGCCCCCTCGAGAGAGATCAGCCCGGGACCTGGCACCCCGGCCTCGCCGGTCCGCCTCCGTAGCCGCCCCGATCCTCCCGCGGAGCGCAGGTACGCCGCGGGCTGGTAGGGTCACGCCATGAGAGTCCCGCGGGCGGGACGGCTGATCTGCGCGCTCAGCCTGTCGAGCGTTCTGGGCGGCGACGCACTCGCGGCACAGCCTCCGCGAGAGGCCTCCGGCCGGTCCACCAAAGCCGCCATCGCCGGACTCTCCGCCGTGCGCGAGGGTCCGGTGCTGCTGGTCAGCTTCCGCCTTGACCGCGCCCTCGACGAACGCACCTGGGAAAAGATCGAGAGCGGACTGCCGACCGGCTTCATCTACGACATCCAGGTCCGGCGCATCCGGCGGCGCTGGTTCGACAAGGCCGTCGGCGCCACGCGGCTGCAGGTCGTGGCGATGTACAACGCCCTCACCCGGGAGTACCTCGTCAACTTCAAGCGCGACGGCGAGCTCTACGCCAGCCGCGCGGTGACCTCGCCGGAGGACCTGGAGCGAGCGCTGACGACCTTCGAGGGATTGCCGTCGGTCGAGCTGGCCGACGAACCGCCGGGGCGGCTGGTCTTGCGGGTACGCGCCGAAGTGCGAACCCGAACCCGGCTCGGCCTGATTCCGGACCGGGTCCACACCGCCTGGGCCCAGACGACGCCCTTCCGGTCCGCCCAGCGCCGGATCGGCAGCGGGGAGGCCGAGTGATCCAGCGCCTGACCGCGGCCCGTCCGCCCCTGCGGGAACTCATCAAGACCAACCGCTTCCTGGTCTGGCTCCTGGCGCTCTCCCTCGCCGTGCCGACGGCGGGCTACTACGCGCTCCAGCGCGGCCGCGAGATCGACCCCACGGTGCTGAACAACAGCATCCTGCTGTTCGCGCTGCGCAATCTGAACGTGGTGCTGATCCTGGTCGTCGTCTTCGTACTCGTCCGCAACCTGACCAAGCTGTGGATCGAGCGCCGGCGCCAGCGTCTGGGCGCCAAGTTCCGCACCAAGCTGATCCTCACCTACATCGGCCTGTCGCTGATCCCCGGACTCGTCCTGTTCGCCTACGCCACGGAACTGCTCCAGGGCTCGATCGACCGCATGTTCCGAACCGACATCGACGACCTGCTGGAGCCGGCGAACCAGGTTTCCCAGGCCCTGACCTCGACCCGGCAGGACGAGCTGCTGCGCGATGCCGAGCGTTTTCTCGCCGACACCGAAGGCCTGGACCTGGACAGCCCGCGCGGCCGCGGCAGGCTGCTGGGGGCGCTCGGCGAGGCCCTATCGGAGACCGACCTCGACTACCTGGCGGTCCACACCGCCTGGGCCCAGACGACGCCCTTCCGGTCCGCCCAGCGCCGGATCGGCAGCGGGGAGGCCGAGTGATCCAGCGCCTGACCGCGGCCCGTCCGCCCCTGCGGGAACTCATCAAGACCAACCGCTTCCTGGTCTGGCTCCTGGCGCTCTCCCTCGCCGTGCCGACGGCGGGCTACTACGCGCTCCAGCGCGGCCGCGAGATCGACCCCACGGTGCTGAACAACAGCATCCTGCTGTTCGCGCTGCGCAATCTGAACGTGGTGCTGATCCTGGTCGTCGTCTTCGTACTCGTCCGCAACCTGACCAAGCTGTGGATCGAGCGCCGGCGCCAGCGTCTGGGCGCCAAGTTCCGCACCAAGCTGATCCTCACCTACATCGGCCTGTCGCTGATCCCCGGACTCGTCCTGTTCGCCTACGCCACGGAACTGCTCCAGGGCTCGATCGACCGCATGTTCCGAACCGACATCGACGACCTGCTGGAGCCGGCGAACCAGGTTTCCCAGGCCCTGACCTCGACCCGGCAGGACGAGCTGCTGCGCGATGCCGAGCGTTTTCTCGCCGACACCGAAGGCCTGGACCTGGACAGCCCGCGCGGCCGCGGCAGGCTGCTGGGGGCGCTCGGCGAGGCCCTATCGGAGACCGACCTCGACTACCTGGCGGTCTATCGGGACACCACCTTCCTGCACGCCACGGTCAATCCCCAGGCTCTTTCCGAACGGCCCGAGCCGACCCGCGGCATGCTGCTCGAAGCGGTCCGCACCGGCGCCGCCCGGGCCATCGGGGAAGTGGCCGGCAGCGAGGAGCGCCTGATCCTGGCCGCAGCGGCGCGGGAAGGCGGCGCCGAGTCCACGGTGGCCGTTGCCGGCAGGCTGCTCGATGCCGAGCTCGCCGGCAGCACGGAGACCCTGATCGCCGCCTACCAGTCCCGGCGGCAACTCCACGCGCAACGCGATGAGATCCGGGCGGCCTACTGGCTCCTGTTCCTGACCGTGACCCTGTGCATCCTGCTCGTCTCGTGCTGGGTCGGCCTCTACCTAGCGAACCGCGTCACCGGTCCGATCGAGGCGCTGGCGGACGGCACCCGGCGCATCGCCGGCGGCGATCTGGAACATCGGGTCGAGGCGGCCGCCGACGACGAGGTCCAGATCCTGGTCGACTCCTTCAACCGGATGACCGACGCGCTGCAGGAATCGAACCGGGACCTGGTGGCGACGAACCGCCGCCTGGACGCCGAGCGCGCCCGCATCGAAGCGGTGCTCGAGAGCGGGCCGGCCGGCGTGCTTTCGCTCGATCGCGACGGCCGCATCCTGACCTGCAACCGCGCAGCGGTGGAGATGCTGGGCCTTCCGTCGCACGTCTCGCTCGCCGGCGCGCCGCCCGAGGCCCTGAGCGAACTGCTCCCGGACAAGGGCGTCGAGGCCGTGTTCGCCGACCTGCCGGACTCGACGGTCAGTCGGGCGACCGGCCCGCGCCGCTCGGGGGCCGCCTCAGCCCGCCGCGAAGTCAGCCTCGGCGGGAGGGACGACTGGAAGACCCTCGAGGTCAAGACCAGCCCCCTGCGCGCCCCGGACGGCAGCGGCGGCTTCGAGCTGCTCGGCCACGTCCTCGTGATCGAGGATCTGACCGCGCTGCTGGACGCCCAGAAGGCCGCCACCTGGACGGAAGCCGCGCGCCGGATCGCCCACGAGATCAAGAACCCGCTGACTCCGATCAAGCTGGCCGCGGAGCGACTGCTGCGCAAGGCGCAGAACAAGGACGCGGGCCTCGGCGTCGCGGTCGAGGAGGGAGCGCAGATCGTCGTCCGCGAGGTCGGCAACATGCAGAACCTCGTGGACCAGTTCGCGCGCTACGCTCGCATGCGGCGCCCCCAGCCCCGCGATGTCGACATAGCGAAGCTGATCAGCGAAACGGTAGACCTGTACCGCGAGTTGAAACCCGGAGTCGAGGTCGAGGCGCGCATCGAGGCCGGCGAAGAGGGTCTCCATGCCAAGCTCGACGCTGACCAGATGCGCTCCGCCCTGGTCAACCTGCTGGACAACGCCATCGCCGCCACCAACCCGCCCGGTCAGGTGACGGTCCGGGCCGGCCGCAGCAACGGGACCTTCGACCTCTCCGTCAGGGACACCGGCAGCGGCGTGCCGAAGGGGGCCCGAGAGAAGCTCTTCCTGCCGTACTTTTCGACCAAGGGACGGGGTTCAGGGCTGGGCCTCGCCATCGTCCAGCGCATCGTCAGCGATCACAACGGCTCGATCCGGGTCGAGGACAACGAGCCTCACGGCACGACCTTCACCATTGAACTGCCTCAGTCCGAGTTGCCCCAGTCCGAGTTGCCGCGGTAGAAACGCGCTCACCGGCATCCAACGATGAGCAAGGCGCGCATTCTGATCGTCGACGACGAGGCCGGCATCCGCCAGACCCTGCGGGACATTCTCGAGGACGAAGGCCACTCGGTGACGGCGGCGGCGGACGCGGTGAGCGGCCAGGCGCTGATGGCGAGCGACGAGTTCGATCTCGTCCTGCTCGACATCTGGCTGCCCGACCGTGACGGTCTGGAGATCCTGGAGGAGCTCAGGGAGGGCGACTTCCAGACGCCGGTCGTCGTCATCTCCGGCCACGGGAACATCGATACGGCGGTCAAGGCGATGCGCGTCGGCGCCCACGACTTCCTGGAGAAGCCGCTTGCGCTCAATCGGGTCGTCGTGTCGGTCGAGAACGCCCTGGAGCGGAACCGTCTCGAACGCCAGGTACGGGAACTGTCGAACCGGCTCGACACCGAGCGGCAGCTCATCGGCGACTCACCGTCGATGCGGCAGTTGAAGGACGAGTTGAAGCTCGCGGCTCGCGCCGAGAGCCGGATCCTGATCACCGGCGAGAACGGCACGGGCAAGGAGCTCGTCGCGCGGCGCGTCCACAGCCTCTCCCAGCGCAGGAGCCGCGCCTTCGTCGAAGTGAACTGTGCCGCGATCCCGGAGGAACTGATCGAGAGCGAGCTCTTCGGGCACATCAAGGGCGCCTTCACCGGAGCATCGGAGAACCGCCGCGGACGGTTCGAACAGGCCGACGGAGGCACCCTGTTTCTGGACGAGATCGCCGACATGTCGCTGAACACGCAGGCCAAGGTGCTGCGCGTGCTCGAGGAGCAACGCTTCGAGCGGGTGGGAGGCTCCGAGCCGATCGAGGTCGACGTGCGGGTGCTGGCGGCGACGAACAAGGACCTGGAAGAGGGTGAACTCCCCGCCGGCCGGTTCCGCGAGGACCTCTACTTCCGGCTTGCCGTCATTCCGCTCCACGTACCGGCCCTTCGCGAGCGGCGCGAGGACATTCCGGCTCTGATCGACCACTTCCTGGAACGCTTCGCCGCCGAGGCCGGTCGCCGTCCGAAGACGGTCGACCCCCAGGCGCTCGAACGGCTGGTCGCCTACTCGTGGCCCGGGAACGTGCGAGAACTCCGCAACCTGAGCGAACGCCTGATGATCATGGCGCCCGGCGACGTGGTCGTGGAAGCGGACCTGCCGCCGCGGGTACGCGGCGCGGACGCGATCGCCCAGGTGGGCAACGACTACGCCTCGCTCAAGGAGGCCCGCGAGACCTTCGAGCGGCTGTACATCGAGCGCCGGCTCGGTGCCGCCGGCGGCAACGTCTCCCAGGCCGCCAGGGACCTCGGAATCGACCGCCGCCACCTGTACCGCAAGCTCCAGGCCTACGGCATCGACCCCGAACGCGGTTCGTGAACGGGGTGGTCGCCAACCGGTTCGTCGTCGGCACCGCCGGCCACGTGGACCACGGAAAGACGCGGCTGGTCCAGGCCCTGACCGGGGTCGACTGCGACCGCTGGGAAGAGGAGAAGCAGCGCGGCATAACGATCGACCTCGGCTTCGCCTCGATGGTCGAGGACGGCTGGCAGATCGGCTTCGTCGACGTGCCCGGCCACGAGCGCTTCGTTCACAACGCCCTCGCAGGGCTCGGCGGCATTCAGATGATGGTGCTGGTCGTGGCGGCCGACGAGGGGGTCATGCCGCAGACCCTGGAGCACCTCGCGATCTGCTCGCTGCTCCGGATCCCCGCCGGTCTGGCGGTGCTCTCGAAAACGGACCTCGTGTCGCCCGACCTCGTGGAGCTCGCCGAGCTGGAGCTAGAGGAGGCCCTGGCCGGAACCCCCTTCGCCGGCGCGCCGATTGTGCCGGTCTCGGCCCAGAGCGGCGAAGGCCTCGAACAGCTCCGTGCCGCCCTGGTGGAGCTTGCCCGGTCGGCGGCCCCGATCGACCGCTACCGTTCCATGCCAGCCCGCCTGCCGATCGATCGGGCCTTTCACCTGCGGGGACTCGGCGTGCTGGTCACCGGCACCCTCGCCCGGGGCATCGTGAGCATCGGCGACGAGCTGGACATCCTGCCGGCCGCCGGCCGTGCCAGAGTGCGCAGCATCGAGGTCCACGGCGACCGCCGCCAGCAGGCTGAAGCGGGCGAGCGCACGTCGCTCCAGCTCGTCGGCGTCGACCTCGAGCAGGTCGCGCGCGGCCACGAGCTGACCGCGCCCGGCGTCTACCGCGCCACGACTTCCCTGCTCGTGCGCTGCCGGCTGCTCGCCTCGGCGCCCGAACCGCTCGACGGCAGCAGCCCGGTGCGGCTCCACGTGAACGCCGCGCAGCGGATCGGCAAGCTGCGGCCGCTCGAGGCCGACCGGCTCATGCCCGGCCAGGAAGCCGTGGCCGAGATCCGGCTCGACGAGCCCCTGGTGGCGGTTCGCGGCGACCGCTTCGTCATCCGCAGGCCCTCGCCCCAGACGACGCTCGGCGGCGGCGACGTGCTCGACCCGGCCTGGAGGCGTCCTCGAGGAAAGGCTCTCGGACCGACGATCGACGCGCTCGGCTCCGGCGACCGGCAGGCCGCCGCCGTGCAGTGGGCCGCCGCCAGCCGCGAGGCCGGTCTTGCGACGACCGAACTTGCCCTGCGTCTGGGCGTCGTCCCCGCCGACGCCCGGGAGGTGCTGAACGGCGCCGCGCAGGCAGGCCTGCTGCTCGAGGCGGGTGCCGGCGGCCGCTTCGTCACCGCGACCACGGTCCGTCGCGTGACCCGGCGTGCCCGGCGTCTGGTCGAGGCCCACTTCGCCGCCGACCGCCTGTCACGCGGCATGCCGAAGGCCGAACTGGTCCGCCGGCTGCTGGGCGCGCGCGCCGCCGACCTCGCCCCGGCCTACCTGGACTGGTCGAGCCGGGGCGGCAAGGACGACGCGATCGTCACGGACGGAGAACTCGTGACTCTCCCGGGCCGCGCCAGCGAACTGACCGGCGCCGAATCGAAACTGGCCCGGGACATCGTCGAAGGCTTCGAGGAACAGGGACTGACCCCCGGCTCGCCCGAGGAGCTCTGCCGCACCCTGGGGGCCAAGCCCCAGGTCTTCGACGGCGTCCTCCGCTACCTGGTCGAGCGCGGCAAGCTGGTCCGCCTTCCGAACGGCCTCGTGCTGGCCGCGAGTTCCCTGGAGCGCTTCCAGGCCGACCTGTTGGCCACCGGCTGGGACATCTTCACCGTCGCCGAGTTCAAGGACCGCTTCGGCCTCACCCGCAAGTGGGCCATCCCGTTGCTGGAGCACCTGGACCGCCAGAGGTTGACGCGCCGGGAGGGGGACCGGCGGCGGGTGCTGCGGCCGCGGCATAGGATGGAGGCCTGACATGCGGGTCGGCGTTCCCACCGAGATCAAGACGGACGAGCACCGGGTCGCGATCACGCCCGCCGGCGTCGCCGCGTTCACAGCCCGCGGCCATGAGGTGGCGATCGAGTCCGGCGCCGGCGTCGGCAGCGCGATCCCGGACGACGCGTACCGTTCGGCCGGCGCCGCGATCGTGGACGGCGCGGACGCGGTGTGGGCGCAGGCCGATCTCGTCCTCAAGGTCAAGGAGCCTCTCGAAGCCGAGTTCGAGCGCATGCGGCCGGGGCAGGTCCTCTTCACCTACCTCCACCTGGCGGCGTCGGAGCAGCTCACGGCGAGCCTGCTGGAGCGGCGGGTCGTCGGTATCGGCTACGAAACGGTGCAGCTCGCCGACGGGACCCTGCCGCTGCTGGTGCCCATGTCGGAAGTCGCCGGGCGGCTCTCGATTCAGGCCGGCGCCGCGTGCCTGGAGCGGCGGGCCGGCGGCAAGGGCATCCTGCTGCCCGGCGTCTCCGGAGTGCGGCGCGGCCTGATCACGATCATCGGCGCCGGCGTCGTCGGGATGAACGCCTGCGTCGTCGGCGTCGGCCTCGGCGCGGAAGTCACGATTCTCGACATCAACCCGCTGCGCCTCGGCTACGTACGGGACGTGGTCCAGGGCCACGTCACGACGCTGATGTCGAATGCGGCCAACATCGAGGGCGCGGTGGCTTCGGCCGACCTCGTCGTCTGCTCCGTGCTGATCCCCGGCGCCCGGGCGCCGCGCCTCGTCACCCGCGCCCACCTGGCACAGATGGAGCCGGGATCCGCGCTCGTCGACGTCGCCGTCGACCAGGGCGGCTGCGCCGAAACCAGCCGCCCCACGACCCACCGCGACCCCCGGTACGTCGAGGAGGGCGTGGTCCACTACTGCGTCTCGAACATGCCGGGCGCCGTGCCGCACACATCGACCTACGCCCTGACCAACGCGACGATGACCTACGCGCTGGAGATCGCCGACCGCGGCTGGCGCGACGCCGCGAGACGCGACCCGGCCCTCGCCTCCGGCGTCAATGTCGTCGACGGGCACGTGACCCATGAGGCGGTGGCCGACGCGCACGGGTTCGAGTACGTGCCCTTGGCCGAAGCGGCCGGCTGACGGGCGAGCCGGGACCGCTGGTACGCTCCCTCGGTGGGCGCACACGGCGGTTCGATGTCCTTCGGCGTGGTCCTTCAGCCGGACCCGCCGATCTCGCGCGTCGTTGAACTCGCGGTCATGGCCGAGCGCCACGGCTTCGACCAGAGCTGGCTCTTCGACTCGCACGTCCTGTGGCCCGAGCCGTTCGTCATCTTCTCCCGGATCCTGGCGAGCACGGAACGGATGGGCGTGGGGCCCATGGTCACGAATCCCGGCACGCGGGATGTGACCGTGCTGGCGTCCCTGTTCGCGACCCTGGACTCCATGTACCCGGGGCGCACGCTCTGCGCCATGGGCCGGGGCGACTCGGCGCTGCGCTACATCGGCCGCCGGCCGGAGTCGCTGGCGGCCTCGGTGAACGCGATGAACGTCATCAGGGCGCTGTTCGCCGGTCGTGAGGCGGACCTGGGCGGTACATCCGTGTCGATTCCCTGGCGCGAGGGGGCGGACGCCGAGTTACCGGTGTGGTTCGCGGCTTACGGCCCGAAAGCACTGGACACGGTGGGCCGCCACGCCGACGGCTTCGTGCTCCAACTGGCGGACCCGAAGATCCTGGAGTGGACCCTGCAGGCGATGCGCGACGCGGCCGAGGACGAGGGCCGCGACCCGGACGCGATCACGGTCTGCGTGGTCGCGCCGGCCTACGTCGGCGACGACATCGAGCACCAGCGGGACCAGTTGCGCTGGTTCGGCGGCATGGTCGGCAACCACATTCACGACCTCGTCGTGCGCTACGGCGAGGACGATTCGAAGGTGCCCCACGTGCTCGCCGAGTACATCCGCCAGCGCCAGGGCTACGACTACTCCCACCACGGCCGCAGCGGAAACCCGGACACCGAGTTCGTGCCTGACGGCATCGTCGACCGCTTGTGCGTGCTGGGCACGGCGGAGGACCACATCGCGAAGCTGCGGGAACTGAAGGCCCTGGGCGTCGACCACTTCGCCGTGTACCTGATGCACGACGACAAGGAGGGGACGCTGGCAGCGTATGGCGACCGGGTGATTCCGGCCTTGCGCAATGCAGAGTAGACGCGTTTCATAGCCGCCTTCGGCGGCAGCCGGCGAGGGCGCCGGCGCACCCAGTGTGGAGCATCCTGCGAAGGCGTGGGGCGCTCTGCCTCCTAGGCCTTGGCTTCGTACCAGTCGGGGCCGGAGTCCATGTCGACGACGAGGGGCACGCTCAGGTCGGCGACGCCTTCCATCTCTTCGCGTACGAGGGCCGTGAGCGCGTCCATGTCCGTGGAGGGCGCTTCGAGCACCAGCTCGTCGTGGACGGTCAGGAGCAGCCGGGCCTCCTCGAGCTCGGTCCGCAGGCGGCGGTCGACGGCGATCATCGCCAGCTTCAGCAGGTCGGCGGCGGTGCCCTGGATGCGGGCGTTGACGGCCATCCGGCGGGCGTTCTCGCGCACCGCCCGGTTGCGGCTCCTGATGTCGGGGATGTAGCGGACGCGGCCGTAGAGGGTCTCGACCTGGAGCGTCTCCTCGGCACTGGCCAGGGTCTGCTCGGTGTAGGCGCGCACCCCGGGGAAGCGCTCGAAGTAGGCGTCGATGAAGGCCTGCGCCTCGCCGCGGGCGATACCCAGCGCGCGCGCCAAACCGAAGGCGCTCATGCCGTAGATGATCCCGAAGTTGATCGTCTTCGAGGCGCGGCGCTGCTCGTCGGTGACCAGGGCGGGCGCCACGCCGAACACCGTGGCGGCGGTCGAGCGGTGGATGTCGCCGCCGTGGCGGAAGATGTCGATCAACGCCTCGTCGCCCGAGATGTGCGCGAGCACGCGCAGCTCGATCTGGCTGTAGTCCGCGACCAGGAGCCGGTAACCGTCGCGGGCGCGGAAGGCGCGGCGCACCCGGCGGCCGATGTCGGTGCGGATCGGGATGTTCTGCAGGTTCGGGTCGTGCGAGGACAGCCGGCCGGTGGCCGCCACCGCCTGGTGGTAGCGCGTGTGCAGGCGGCCGTCGGCGGCGACGAGGCTCGGCAGCGCGTCGACGTAGGTCGACTTGAGTTTGGTCAGTTCCCGGTAGTGCAGGACCTTCGCCGGCAGCCGGTGGCCCTGCTGCGCCAGGTGCTCCAGGACATCGGCGCCGGTCTTGTACTTCTTCGTCTTGCGGGTGCGGCCGGGCGAAGGCAGGCCAAGGTTGTCGAACAGGACGACGCCGAGCTGTTGTGGCGACAGAATGTTGAAGCGTTCTCCGGCCTCGTCGAAGATCTCTTCCGCCAGATCACCCGCGTCGAGTTCGAGGCGCCTCGACATGTCGGCCAGCACGCCCGAGTCGAGCTCGATGCCCTCCTCCTCCATCGCCGCGAGGACCGGCAGCAGGGGCGCCTCGATCCGCTCGTAGACCTCGCGGGCGCCCCGTGACTCCCGCCACTGCTCGGCGAGCGCCTCGAGGATCAGCGCGGGCAGCACCGCCTGCTCGGCGGCGTAGAGGCCGAGCCCGGCGTCATCGCCCAGCGTCGCAGCCGGACCGCCGGGTTCGCCGAGGCCCGCGTCGGCCGGCGTCGTCGCCTTGTAGAAGAGGCGGTCAAGCGCGACGGTCGCAAGACCGAAGCTGCGCACGGCCGAGTGGACCAGGTAGGCCATCAACATCGTGTCCGCCAGACGAGCGGCGACCGCCGGCCGGCCCTCGTGATGCGGGCACAGCCGGACAACCTCCTTCAGGTCGTGGCCGATCAGCTCGAGGTCCGGGTCCGCCAGCCAGGCACGCACCTGCGCCGCCGCGGCCTCCCGCACACCGGCCGTGTCGAAACCGGCGAAGCGGGCGCGGCCGACTTCGGCGACCTCGCCATCGGCGACCTCCTCCACCGGCGCGAAGGAGAACCCGGCCGGTTCGCCGCCGCGCCGGAACACCACGCCGACGGCAATGCGGGGTCCCATCTCCAGGACCGCGGCCTCGAACGCCTCGACGGAGTCCAGGACGATGGCGGGCTCGATCTCCGGACCGCCGCTCTCGCTCTCGAGCTCCTTGAGCAGGCTCCAGAACTCGAACTCGCGGCACAGGTCGGCCAGCGCCTCATAGTCCGGGGCTTCCATCTCCAGGGCCTCGGGCTCGAACGGAACATCGAGGTCCGTGTGGATCGTCACCAGCTCCCGGGACAGCAGGGCCTGATCGGCGTGCTCCCGCAGCCCCTCGCGGTAGGCCTTGCGCTTGAGTCCGGCCGCGGCTTCCAGCAGCGTCTGGAGGTTGCCGTGCTCCCTGATCAGGGTCTGCGCGCCCTTCTGGCCGATCCCGGGGACGCCCGGCACGTTGTCCACCTTGTCCCCGACCAGGGCGAGCACGTCGACGACCTGCTCCGGCGGCACCCCGAAGTCCTGCTCGACCAGGGCCGGGTCGTAGGTCTTCTCGCGACCGGTATGGAGCAGCGACACGCGGTCGCTCACGAGCTGGAACAGGTCCTTGTCCGCGCTGACGATCGTGACCTCGTAGCCCGCGTCCTGCGCCTTGCGTCCCAGCGTGCCGATGACGTCGTCCGCCTCGTAGCGCTCGAGCTCGAGGATCGGGATGCGGAAGGCTTCGATCGCCCGGCGGATCGCCGGCATCTGCGCCTTCAGATCCTCCGGCATGGGGGCCCGGTTCGCCTTGTACTCGGCGTACGCCTCCGTCCGTACCGTCGCGCGCCCCACGTCCAGCGCGATCCCGAGCAGCGGAGGTTCCTCCTCGCGCAGCAGCTTGCGCAGCATGTTGATGAAGCCGTAGATCGCGTTGGTCGGCTCGCCCGCCGAGGTCGACAAACCCCGGATCGCGTAGAAGGCCCGGAAGATCGTGGAGTAGCCGTCAATCAGGTAGAGACGCTTCGCGGTCACGGCGGCGACTACTCTAGAGTGTCGAGTCGAGTCATGCCTCGAAACCTCTCCGCCCTTCTTCTCCTCGTCGCGCTCGTCCCGGCCGCGGCGTCCGCGCAACCGACCGAGGAACAGGTGCGCCTGCACGGCATCGGCTACGCGCAACTCGAGAACGAGCGCGAGGTCGAGGCCGAGAGCACCTACCGGGAACTGATCGAGCTCGTGCCGGACGAGCCTCTCGGTCACGCCAACCTGGCCGTCGCGCTGCTGCGGCAGGACCGGAAGGACGCGGCGCTCGCCGCCGTCGACCGCGCCCTCGAACTGGGCGGCAATAGAGCCGACCTGCTGCTGATCCGCGGCGACATCCTGCAGTGGTCAAGCCGACACGAGGAGGCGCTGGTGGAGTACCGCCGGGCCGCCAGCACCGCGCCGGACGACCCCGAAACGCAGTACGCCCTGTTCCGGCATGCGGACATCATGAGCGGACCACAGGCCGAAGTCGACCGGCGAACCGCGGTCGACCGGCTCCGGCGCCTGCGGCCCGACAACCTCGTCGTTCTGCTGTTGAGCGGAGAGGCCGCCCTCGGAGACGGCGACCGCGGCCGCGCGAGCGACGACTACCTCCGCGTGCGGGAGCTGATCTGGCAGGCCCAGCCGAGCGCCGAACGAGTCGTCGAGGAGGTTCTCGACGCACTGGAGGCGGACGACCTGGAACGCGGCCTCAGCCTCGCCCGGCGGGTCACGAACGTCATGAAGGGGACCACCGCCTGGACAAGCAGTCACGCCGAGATCTTCACGAACATCCCGGGCATTCCGGTCGAGCGTTTCGTGGACGAGTCGCCGATCGAGGACTTCGGACCGGCGCTCCCGGTCCGTTTCCGGGCGACCCGCATCGACAACGCGGCCGCCGCCGGCCGGGCGCTCGAAGTCGCGGACTTCGACGGCGACGACCGGCCCGACATCGCCTGGGTGGCCGGCGGGGACGGCTCGGAGGCTCCACTCCCGCAACTTCAGTTGCGGCGCGCCTCCGTCGGTCACGCGGCCTCCGGCACGGCCCTGGAAACGGACGCCCGGTTGCTGGTCGCCGGCGACGCCGACAACGACCGGCGGCTTGACCTGGTTGCCGTCGGCGATCCTCTCGCCGTCTGGCAGGTTGACACCTCGGGCGCCACTCCCCGGTTCGGGAACACCAGCGACCGCTTCCTGGCGCAGCCCTTCGCCGTGGACGCCGCCGACCTGATCGACTTCGACAGCGACGGCGATCTCGACCTCGCGGTGGCGCGAACCGGCGGCGGGCCGGATCTGCTGCGGAACGTGTCCGGCGAGGGGGTCTTCGAGGGTCCGCTCGAGGCCCTGGGACCCAGGGCGCTGCCGCAGGTCGAGCCGCGACGGTTCCATCACCTCCAAGCCACCGACGCCGACCGCGACGGCGACACGGATCTGCTGCTGGCCCACGACGCCGGCGTCCTCTGGCTGGACAACCTGCGCCAGGGGCGCTTTGCCGAGAGAACGCCGCCCGCACCCGCGGGAAACCTGCTGGGAAGGCTCGTCGGCCGGCTGCTCGGCGACGACGCCGAGCCCGCGCTCGCGACCGGGACGCCGGTACGGGTCGTCCGTACCGCCGACCTCGACCGCGACGGGATCCCGGAGTTCGTGCTCGCCGGCGCTTCCACGGCCATCCTGAGGGCCGGCGAGCACGGCGCGCTCGCCCCGTTCCCGCTGACGTCGGAATCGGTCGGCTTGCCCACTGGCGCCACGGACCTGGCCCTGCTCGACGCCGACAACGACGGCCGCCGCGATCTCGCCCTGGTCGCCGACGGCGAGCTGCGGGTGCTGACCCAGACCTCGGACTCGGGGCCCGAAGCGCTCGAGTTCCAGCTCGCGCAGGTCACGGGTCTGCCCCGGGACGCCGGCTTCAGCGCCGTGCGCGCCGACGACCTCGACGGTGACGGCGACCAGGACCTTGTCGCCGCGGGCGCCGCCGGCCTCTACCGGATCGAGAACCTGAACGGCTCCGAGAACAACTGGCTGCGGGTTCGCCTGGTCGGTCTCGACATCGGCAACCAGAAGAACAACGTCTTCGGCCGCGGCACGACGATCGAAGTCAAGTCGGAGCGCGCCTACCAGTACGTCGAGGTCGACCGGCCGGTCACCCACATCGGACTCGGCAACCGCCGCCGGCCCGACCTGGTCCGCGTCGTCTGGGCCAACGGCGTGCCGCAGAACCGCCTCGAGCCCGGCGAGAACATGACGATCGTCGAGGAGCAGGTGCTCAAGGGCAGTTGTCCCTTCCTCTACACCTGGGACGGCGAGAAGGTCACCTTCGTCACCGACCTGCTGTGGGGCGCGCCACTCGGCATGCCGCTCGCCGACGGCGTTTGGAACGGCTACGACCCGGACGAGCTCGTGCGGGTCGACGGCGCCCGGACGCGCGATGGCTTCTACGACCTGCGGATCACCGAGGAGCTCTGGGAGGCCGCCTACATCGACCGGGTGCGGCTCTGGGTGGTCGACCATCGCGAAGGCGCGGAGGTGGCGAGCAACCTCCGGATCGTTCCGGGCCGGGGACACGTCGGCCGCCCGCCCGACGAGGTGGTCGCGAGCGCGGAAGTCCGGCCCGTCGCCCAGGCCACGGACGGCCGCGGACGCGACGTGACGGAACGGGTCCGCGCCCGCGACGAGGTCTACGGCGACGGCTACCGGCGCTCACGCTTCCAGGGCCACGCCGCCGAGCCCTGGACGTTCACCTTCGACCTCGGCGAGGCGCCCGGCAAGCCGGTGCGGCTGTGGCTCGACGGCTGGGTGTTCCCCGCCGATGCCAGCCTCAATCTCGCCATCGCGCAGGCCGTGGAGCATGGTGACCTGGAGATGGTGATGACCCGCCTCGAGGTCGAGACCGGGGACGGCTGGCAGACGCTGCTTGATCCGATGGGCTTCCCGCCCGGCAAGACGAAGACGATGGTCGTCGACACCCCGCCGCTGCCGGCGGGCGCGCGGAAGCTCCGGATCGTGACCACCCGCTGGCTGCATTGGGACCGGGTCGCCTGGAGCAGCGAGCCGGACGGCGTCGACGGCGACGGTGCCGTTGTCCAGGCCCGTCTGAACGCGGCAAGCGCCGACCTCTCGTACCGCGGCTTCTCAGCGCCGACGCGGCCGGCGCCCAACGGCCCGCACCTCTTCGACTATCAGCGCACCAGCGCCGCGTCTCCCTGGCTGCCCTTCCCCGGCCGCTACACCCGCTTCGGCGACGTCGTCGAACTGCTCGCGGACGTCGACGACCGCCAGGTCGTGATCGGCCCCGGCGACGAGATCCGTGTCCTCTTCGACGCCCGGGAGTTGCCGCCGCCCGCGCCCGGCTACGTCCGCACCGTCTTCCTGGAGAGTTTCGGCTGGGACAAGGACGCCGACCGCAACACCTGGAAGGCGGACAGCAACCTGCCGCTGCCCTTCAGGGCGATGTCCGGCTACCCGTTCGGCCCGGGCGAGAGCTACCCGCGGACGCCGGAACTCGACGCCTACCGCACCGAGTGGCTGACCCGGGCGGTCGGCCCGGAGACGCCCTTCAGCGCGGCAGCGGCGCCCTCCTCGAGCCCCTAGCGCCGACTCCGCTACGCTATCCGCCGGCCGGCGGCTGGCCCGCCGCCATCACAGCACGACGCCTGACGGGAGGGAACAAACGTGGCAAACGGCTCCGGCGGACGCGGCAGGTTCGGTCAACTCGGGTTCATCTTCGCCGCTGTCGGCTCCGCGATCGGCCTCGGCAACATCTGGAAGTTCCCGTACATCACGTACGCCAACGACGGCGGTTCCTTCGTCATTG
The DNA here is from genome assembly GCA_028875725.1 of Acidobacteriota bacterium. NCBI lineage: Bacteria > Pseudomonadati > Acidobacteriota > Acidobacteriota bacterium. Next base: position 69,953 of record JAPPCR010000019.1, on the reverse strand, counting down.
TCTACCTGATCGCGATCGTGCTGATCGGCCTGCCGATCATGATGGCCGAGCTCGTGATCGGTCGGAGTACCCGGCAGAGCCCCGTCGGCGCCTTCGTCGCGGCCGCGAAGGGCGCGGTCGGGGGCAAGGCCTGGGGCGCGGTCGGCGCATTGGGAACGCTCGGCAGCTTCATCCTCCTGTCGTACTACGCGCTGATCGCCGGCTGGACGGTGTACTACTTCGGCCAGTGCCTGAGCTGGTCGTTCCGCGGCTTCGACACCGGCGGACAGACTCTCGGCGACTCCTTCGGCGCCTTCCTCGGCAACGGACCGCTCCAGATCGGCTTCCACGCCCTGTTCATGATCGTGACGGTCGGCGTCGTCACCCTCGGCGTGCACGACGGCATCGAACGGGTGGCCAAGACGCTCATGCCGGTGCTCGGGGCCATCCTCATCCTGCTCGTCATCAACTCGTTCTGGAGCCCGGGCTTCGGCGAAGCGGTCCGCTTCCTGTTCCATGTCGGCCCGGTCACCGCCGACGGCCTGCTGGAGGCGGTCGGCCATGCCTTCTTCACGCTCTCGGTCGGCATGGGCGCGATGATCACCTACGGCTCCTACATGAGATCGAGACAGTCGATCCCGAGGAGCGCCGCCGCGATCACCCTGCTCGACACCCTGGTTGCCCTGATGGCCTGTATCGTCATGTTCTCCATCATCTTCAGCGTCGACGCGGCGGAACGGACAGGGACCTTCGGCAAGAGCGCCACGATCCTGTTCACGACACTGCCGCAAATGTTCTACGACATGCCGCTCGGCGTCGTGCTGGCGCCGCTGTTCTACCTGCTGGTCGGCTTCGCGGCGCTCACCTCGACCATCTCGCTGCTCGAAGTCGTCGCCGCCTACCTGATCGACCGACGGGGCCTGAGCCGGCGAAAGGCCAGTCTGCTCTCCGGCGGCGCCGTCTTCCTCTTCGGCATCCCCTCGGCGCTATCCCTGGGCGCCGTCACCGGCTTCTCCTCCTGGGCACCCCTGGGCGAGCGCACCGCCGGTTTCTTCGACACGATGGACTACACCGTCTCGAACTGGATCCTGCCCCTCGGCGGTCTGACGCTGGCCGTGTTCGTCGGCTGGTTTCTGAGCCGCCGCAAGTCCCGCGAGGCACTGGCCGACGGCCACGGCGACGTGAGCCGGTGGTACTTCCTCTGGCGCGACGTGCTGTTGCGCTTCGTCTGCCCGGTCGCGATCCTGTGGATCATCTGGGCCGTGATCGGGGGGCGGTCGTTCGCCTGACGCAAGGCGGACCGACTCGATCCCAAAGACGCGGCTGGGCGTTGAGCGCGCCGCGAATCAGTCGGCGGCCTCGAGAAAGCGTTGGAATCGCCAATCGAGGAACTCCCGGTCCGGGTGGTCCTCGGAACGCGCGGGCAGACGGAGCCCGGCGCCATCGAGTCCCTTCAGGCTCTCGAGCAGGGGACCGTCTCGGCCATCCCTGACCGACCTGGCAACGTGGATGCGGCAGCTCGTGTCCACGCCGATCAAGTCGGCATCGAACGCGGTGTGGTGAAGGGTCGACATGCAGATGCCGTTGGTCACGGTCGCCGGGCCGTCTTCGGCATCCGGCAGGATGTGCGCCCCCACGAGCAGTCGAGACAACGTCAGACCGCTGAAGGCGCAGCGATGGCCGTACGCGGACTTGGTCCGGCTGCTGAACCATGCCTGGTGATTCCTCCGCTTCGTAGCGACAAGCGTGTAGGACCGCTCACGCAGTTCGGCAGAGGAGCCGGCGGCTTGCGCGGCCTGGATGGAGCTCATCGTCGGATGGAAGGCGTCCGCGGCGGCGAGAAGGACGCGTCCGGCGTCGAAGTCGAGTTCTTCCACCCACACAGACGAGAGCGGCTCGTACACAGCAGGCGAGACGCCAACGAAGTAGATCAGGGCCGCGCTCCGACTGTACGCCTCCTCGAGGGCCCGGTTGGTGGAATCCCCCCTGCCACCGCGAGCGAGGTCGTAGGCAAGCAGTCCTGTTCGATAGTCCGGCTCGCCCATCTGATCGCGATACCAAAACCGCCGACCCGCCCGAGGAGCCACCGTCTTGATGCTGAGCGCCGCGCTCATCTGCCTCGGCTTGAATATGCCGACGGCGCGGCCAGCGAAGTGGATCTTCTCGCCACGGAAGCGGAAGCCCCGGTCGATCACGCTCCAGGGCAGCTTGGGGCCATGCGCGAAGCGAAGCCGGTCCAGTTCAGCGAACGCGGCTGCTCGAATCGCCGCGTCGGGGTCGGCGCGCATCGGGCCTGGGGTCACTGTCCCCGGCTGCCTGATGTCACGGCGCGCCGAAGCATCGCCCGCGACTGCACGTCATTCAGTTGAGGTCCTCGGTTCACCGTCTTCACTGGAGGTCGTCGGCGAGACGACGAAGTAGCCCCAGGACCGCAGGTGCTCGGCGATGGCGAGCGACCCGTCGGCGACCTCCACCTTTCCGTCGACCGCGCCAGCAGGGCCGACGCGGCACAGAGCCTCGTACAGATCCCGGTCGAACGTGCCGCTTCCGAAACTGACCTCCCTGGCGGCGTCCTCAAGCTCTTGCAGAACGACACAGAGGTCGTCGTGCGCCTCCTCCGCCTCGTCCTGGCTGGCGCTTTGTCGAGGAGTTCTAGACGCGGTGTCCTCCAGCCGCTCGGCCAGCCAAGGCAGGCCGGACCGGAGCGTCGACGTGAACACCCTGCCAGCGAGGCGGACCTGAACTAAGAGGCCCGATCCGAACCCAGTTGCTCCTTGAGCGCGTTGAAGCCACCCCGGTCGAGGCCGGTAGCCGACTCGATCACTCGCCAGTCCACGCCGGCCCGCAGGAGGCCCTCGACCGTCGCGACCGTGGCGCGGTGTTCGCCGAGCCGGACGCCCTCCGAACGGCCCGTCCTCTGGCCTCTCTCCCAGATCAATTGGCCCAGGCTCTTCAACTCGCTGTCCGGACCCCTGGCCTCGATCTCCTCCAGCATCGCTTCGACCTCCTTCATCATGGCCGGGTCCTCCCTTCCGTGGAACACGTAGCTGTGGAACACCTCAAGGTCGTGCGGCCTCTCGGCCGATAGCAAGTTTCGCATCAACTCGACCGCACGCTCAAGAGCCGCCGCCCGCTCCGACTCCGGCCCCGAGACGGCGAGCATCAGATACTGGGCCAGCCGGCCCAGAGGCGAGCCGACTACCGTCGACAGCCCGCCGGCGCCTTGGTCCAGCAGCAGGAAGTCGAGCCGGGGACCCCACGGCAGGTCCCGCGCCGACTCCCCCAACAGCCCGTCGAGAGATGTCGGATACGGCCAGGGGCGGCGCCCCTGGTGAAACACCACGGGGAGAACCGCCGGCAGGCGCTTCCGCTCCGGGACCTCGCGAACCGCCGCCTCCAGAACGCTTGTGCAATAGCGCAGCAGGCGCAGCGCCATGAACGGGTCGGGCGAAGACTGATGCTCGATCAGCACGTAGAGGCGTACGGGGGGCTCGCCGCCCGGCTGGTCGACCTCGAACAGGAGATCGGACTCGGTCCGCCTGAGCCGTTCGTCGACGAAGGTGTCCGGGAGGCGCCTCAGGGTGTTCCAGGCGAAGCGGTCCCGAACGGCCACGGGCAGGGTCTCGCGCAACAGGGCGGCGGCCTGCGCCGGCTCCGAGAACACGCGCCGGAACAGGGCGTCGTGGGGCTGGGCGATCTGACTGGACTGCCTGGGCGGTTTCGGTTTCTCGGACATCGGTAGACCGGCGGCGTCTGCAGACAAGGACGGATTGGCGGCCGGCTTCCAGGCAGGCGCACCTCGCGACGGCGGCGGCGCCGGAATGCCGTCTCCACGGCGTTCCGGGGCTCAGCGTTCCAGGCGATCCGAGAGCCACCGCAGAAACTCCGGCTCGAGCCGCGCCTCGACGCTGAGTTCCTGAAGCGGCGGCGCGCCCGCCGGCAGGCGGCCGCGGAGCTTGACGGCGTCCTTGGAGGTCACAACGACAGCGTCGCAGCGATGGCGGGCGGCGGCGGACTCGATCGCGCGGAGGGAACGCGGCGGATAGCCGTGGTGGTCGGGAAAGCGGAGGTGATCCACGCATTCCAGGCCGGCGGCGACCGCGGTGCGGGCGACGCGCTCCGGCCGGGCGACGCCAGTGACGAGTAGCGGTCGCTCCGCTGACGGGCCACCCAGGAGCTCGGACCGAAGCGTCGACGTGAACACCCGGCCGGCGAAGCGGTGGCGGTGCAGGGTCGGTTCGAAGTCGGCCGGCGGTTCGGCGCCTTTTTCGAGGCCGGTGATGACCGCGGCGTCGGCGAGGCGCACCATGCCCAGAGGCTCGCGCAGGCGGCCGCCCGGCAGCAGGAGGCCGCCGGCAAAGGGGTCGGCGGCGGGAAAGGTCAGGACCTCGACATCGCGGCGTACCCGCACATGGGAGAAGCCGTCGTCCAGCAGGAAGACCTCGATGTCCGGCGCCCGCTCGAGGGCCAGGGAGGCGGCCGCGCGGCGGTCGGCGCCGACGGCCACCACCACGCCCGGCGCCTGCTCGGCGAGCATCACCGGCTCGTCGCCGGCCTGCTCCACCGAGGCGAGTGGCCCCTCGCCGAGGCTCACGACCCGCGGTTCCCGATCCCTGCGGCGGTAGCCCCGCGACAGCACGGCGACCCTGAGGCCCTGGTCGGCCAGGCCGCGCGCCGCGGCGATCACCGTCGGCGTCTTGCCGCTGCCGCCCCAGTGCAGGTTGCCGATGCTGACCGTCTTGCGGCCGAGGCTCGCGGCGCGCGGCGACCAGAAGCGGCGCCGGCGGTGGTGCGCCCACTCGTAGAACCGCTGCCAGGGACTGCGGGCGGCGCTCAATCCAGGTCCACCAGTTCGCTCAGGAGCTCCACCGAGCGCTCCACCGCGCCCCGGTTCCGGTCGACGACCGCCATACCGCGCCAGCCCTGCTCCGCCGCCCCGGCCGGGTCGTCCAGACAACGCCGCCACGCTTCGGTCAGTGCCTCGCCGTCAGCCGCCACGGTCACGCCGTCCGCGGCCTCGAGGTCGCGCGCGATGCGCCGGAAGTTCTCCATCGACGGGCCAACGATCACCGGCACGCCGAAACGCGCCGCCTCGATCGGGTTGTGGCCGCCGGTCGGCACGAGCGTGCCGCCGATCAAGGCGGCGGACGCGAGCCGGTAGATCGAGGCCAGCTCGCCCAGGGAATCAAGCAGGACGATCCCGGGCGGCGAGGCCGACCGCGGCGCCGTGTCCCCGGCCGCGGCGATCCGGCTCCGTCGGATCCCCGGCAACGACCGTTCCTCCACCTCTCGCCATACTTCGTCGAAGCGTTCCGGATGGCGGGGCGCCAGAACCAGCAGCGCCTCGCGATCCAGTCGCTCGAAGGCGTCGAGGACGATCGGCTCTTCGCCGGGCATCGTCGAGCCCGCGATCAGGATCGGCCGATCCCCCGCGAGATCCCGCAGGGCCTGCTCCAGGTCCGCCACCGGGGCCGGTTCCGGAGTGTCGAACTTCAGGTTGCCGGTCAGCGACGTGCGGACCGACCCGGCGCCGAGGCTCAGTAGACGCTCCTCGTCCTGCGGGCTCTGGGCGCCCAGCCGACCCAGCGGGTCGAGCAGAAATCGCCGGTAGAGGCGTCCCGCCCGCTTCATCCGCCCGTAGCTGCGGTCGCTGATGCGGGCGTTGAGCACCGCCACGGGAACCGACCGGCGGTGGCAGTCCCGAAGGAGCAGGGGCCAGAGCTCGCTCTCGAAGAGGACCAGCGCCCGCGGCGCGTAACGGTCCAGGAACCGCCCGACCAGCAACCCCAGGTCGAACGGCAGGTAGGTGACGACGACACTCCGGCCGTCCGCGCCGAGCGGCTCGAACAGCCTCTTCGCCGCCGCCTGGCCGGTGGGCGTCACCGTCGTCACCACCAGGTCGAGGTCCGGCGGCAGGGCCCGCGCCAGGGTCGCCGCCACTCCGGCCTCGCCCACCGACGCGGCGTGCAGCCACAGCGGTCTGATTCCCCGGGCCTCCGGCAAACGTCCCAGCCGGGCAGGAAGCGTCGGCAGGTAGTGCCGGCCGCGCCGAGCCAGCAGCACCGGCGCCGCCACGCCCAACCCTGCCGCCATCGCGAGCTGGTAGAGGAACCACATAAGGTGACGGCCGGGCGCCGAACCGCTTCCGGTGCGACGCGCGGTGAACTCATGGGGCTGCCGAAGCCCCGTATCGACGGACGAGTATAATTCCGCCGCCTGCTGGCGGAGGGCCCTCCAATCTCCCGAAGCGCGGCTTGGACGCTTTGCCCCGGGCCTCCGTATCAACAGCGAGGCATGAGATCCGCGCAAGCCATCCGCATGGAACCGCCACGCGAAGATCCTCCCCGGAGCGGTCTCACGATCGCGTACTCCCGCCACCAGCGTCAGGTGGCGTGGGCCGACGCGTCCGACGCCGAGCTGCTCGAGGGCCTTCGCGGCGACGACGACCTCGCGCTCGACGAACTGATGCGCCGCAAGACGACCCCGTTGGTTCGTCTGGCCACCCGGCTCGTGGGAGACCGGGAAGACGCACGCGACATCGTCCAGATCGCCTTCCTGCGCATCTGGAACTCGCGGCATCGTTTCGACCGCCGGTACAGCCCGAACACGTGGATCTACCGGATCGTCTCGAACCTCGCGATCGACCACCTGCGCTCCCGTGCCTCCCGCCTCCGCTCGTTGCAGAGCTTCCAGTTGCACGACGAGCATCAGCGGGGCGAAGTCTCCGCGCGGCAACTCGATTCGTTGTCCGCCAGTGAGGTCCGGTCCGTGTTTCATGAGCTCGCCTCCACTCTGAGCGACAAGCAGCGCGCGGTGTTCGTGCTGCGCGAGATGGAGGGGTTGGCCGGCAAGGAGATCGCCGGCATCCTCGGCATCCGTCCCTCGACCGTCCGCAACCACCTGTTCAACAGCCGCAAGCTGCTCCGCGAGGAGCTGCTCAGGCGCTACCCCGAGTACGCGCAGACAGCCGGGACCCGCGCCGGCAGAAAGGAGCGCCCATGACTTCTCCCTGTCCCGACTGGGCTGCCCTCGTGCGCGAACGCGAGCGGGCCGAAAGGAGTTCGGAAGTCGGCGACGCGACGGTGGACGCCGCCTGGGAAGACGCTCTCCGCCACCGCGAGGACTGCGAACGCTGTCGCGTGGCCTCGCTCGCTGTCGATCCGGTGCTGTTGTTCAGCGGCCCTTCCGCCGGCGACACTGCCGCCGGTGGCAACTCCGCCCGTGACAACGACGAAGAGGTCAGCGCGGCCGACGTCGAGGCGATCCGCCAGCGCGTGCGGCTCGAGCTCGACGGACGGGCGACCGAGAAGCGCCTGAACGAGGCGCGGAGCGCCCGCCGGCGCCTGCCCATGGCTTCGGTACTGGCCGCCGGAGTCGCGGCCGCGGCGCTCGGTCTGAGTTTCCTGCTGTGGCCCGAGAGCGTGCCGCCCACGGACGAGATCGCGGGCGACCCGCCCGTGCTGCCCGACCACATCGCGATGGCACCGCTCGTGGAGCCGCTCGGCGACGAGCCGCTGCAGGTCTACCAGCTTCCCGGCAACGGCCACGGCTCCGGCCTCGACGTGGTCCTGGTGGTGGCGCCGTGAGCGCCGCTAGCGCCGTTCGCCGGGCCCTCGCCGCCCTGGCCCTCCTGACTGCCGCCGGCACACTGCAGCCGGCATTCGCGCAACCGGGAGACGCACAGCAGGAGGCTGAAACCCAGATTCGCCACGCCTTCACGCTCCAGCATCAACGGGCGGACGACGCCCTGGAGTGGATGCAGAGCGAGATGTCGCCCCAGGGAACGATCGAACTGCAGCGGGCGACGAACACTCTGGTGCTCAGGGACCGGAGCAGCGTACTCGAGCACCTGCTCGCCCTGCTGCGCGACTTCGACCACCCGCGCCAGCAGATCGAGTTCGAGATCTTCATCCTCGAGGCGTCGCGCCGCGGCAGCGGCGACCCGCGCTCCGAGCTGCCCGCGCAGCTCACCGACGAACTGGGCAACTGGCTGGCCTTCACGAGTTACCGGCTGCTCGGCGAGGGGCAGTTCGAAGCGACGGAGGGCGAGAACGTCCGCTACGAGATCGGCACCGAGTTCCGGCTCGGTTTCCGGGTCGGCACCGTGCTGCTCGACCGCCGCCTCAAGCTGTACGGAGTCGAGATCGAGCGCAGCCGCAGCGCCGTCCTCGACGAGCGCGTCTTCAACGGCCACCTGAACGTCTGGGTCGGCAAGCCGCTGGTCCTCGCCCTCCCCTACCGCGGATCCGACGCCAGCGGCCTGGTGGTCGCCGTGACCGTCCGGTCTCCCCGCGAAGACGGCCTGGGCGCCGGCGACTAGGAGCGGGGTCGGGTCATGCAGTTCGTCTGCCGGCTTGGCACCACCGACGGTCGCATCGTGGAGCAGATCCACGAGGCGCCGGATCTGCGCACCGCGCGGCGCGAGATCGAGCGCCGCGGCCTGTACGTCTTCGAGATCAGGCGCCGCGGCCTCCAGCACCTCTTCGGGGCGCTTCTGGGCACGGGTTCGGCCGCCGCCGAGAGCAGCCGCAAGGCGGTCCCGGGGCAGGACTTCCTGATCTTCAACCAGCAGTTGGCGGGCCTGCTCAGCGCCGGACTGCCCCTGCTCCAGTGCCTGGACCTGCTCTGCGAGCGGCAGCGCCACGCCGCCTTCAAGGAGTCGCTGGGCGAGATCCGGGACCGCGTCGAGAGCGGCGAAGAACTCTCCGAGGCCTTTGCCGCGGCGGGCAACTCCTTCCCGCCGATCTACAGCTCGATGCTCAAGGCCGGCGAGCAGAGCGGCGGCCTGGAACGGGTCATTCGCCGGTACGTCCGCCAGCTCAAGCTCGTCACGAGTTCCCGCAAGCGGGTGGTCAGCGCGTTCTTCTATCCGGCGCTCCTGATCTGCCTTTCCGTCGGCATCGTGGCGGTGATGATGTTCTTCGTCATGCCGCGCTTCGAGGAGTTCTACGTGGCGCTCGACCTCGATCTGCCCTGGCTCACGCAACTCCTCCTCGCCGTGTCCCAAGTGCTGCGCAGCCCGACCACCCTCGCGCTCATGGCCGCGGTCGCCGTGGCCGCCTGGGCGAGCTGGAGGATCGGCAGGAGCGGCCGGATCGGCGCCCTGGTCGACCGCCTGAAACTGCGGTTGCCGTTCATCGGGCCGATCTTCCACCGCTTCGCCCTGTCCGAGTTCTGCCGCTCCCTGGCCACCCTGCTGCACGGCGGCCTGCCGCTCGCCTCGGCGCTCGAAACCGCGGCGTCGGCGGTTACGAACCGCTTCCTGCACGAACGGGCGGTAGCGCTCGGACCGCGCATCCGCGAGGGCGAGGCGTTCCACGTGGCCCTCGAGGAATCGGAGGTCTTCACCGACCTCGCGATCGACATGGTCAAGGTCGGCGAGGCGACCGGCGCCCTGGACGAGATGGTGAACAGCGTTTCCGACTTCCTCGACGAGGACGTCGAAACCCGGACCGAGCGGCTCCTCTCGCTGGTGGAGCCCGTGATGCTGGTCGTCATGGGCTGCACGATCGCATTGCTCGTGCTCTCGATGTATCTGCCGCTCTTCAGCGTGCTGGGACAGGTGCAGGGCTGATGGTCGTCCACGAAGAGAGCGCCGCGGCGCGCAACCGTCGCCTGATCGCGGAGGGCGTGTCCGATCTGGAGAGCCTGCGGGCGGGGGGCGACGAGGACGACCGCCTCGGCCGGGAACGGGCCGAGGCCGCCCGGCTGGCGGCGCAGTTCGGGCTCGAGGTCGCCGATCTCGCGAACTTCCGCATCGACAACGACCTCTTCCGGCACATCCCCTTCGACCTGATGCTCCGCTACAGCTTCATCCCTGAACGCCAGTTGGAGGGCCGCCTGGCGGTCGTCATGGCCGACCCGACAGACGTTGTCCGCGTCGACGAACTGGAACTGCAACTCGGGCAACCGCTCGAGGCGCGCATCGGCGTCCGGTCCGAGATCGAGGATCTCCTGCAGAAGTCCGAGAGCGCGCAGCGGGTCCTCGACGAGGCGACCGAGGACTTCAAGATCCAGCTCGTCCAGGAAGACGAGGACAGCGGCGAGGTGCTCTCGATCGACCGGATCTCGGCCGACCAGAGCCCCATCATCAAGCTCGTCGACTCGACGCTGTTCAATGCAATCCAGCGCCGGGCTTCGGATGTCCACATCGAGACGCGCGAGCAGGAAGTCGTCATCAAGTACCGGATCGACGGCGTGCTCTACCAGGCGATGGAGCCGATCGACAAGCGCCACCACCAGACCATCGTCAGCCGGATCAAGGTCATGTCCGAGCTCGACATCGCCGAAAAGCGGATTCCCCAGGACGGCCGCTTCAAGGTCCGGGTCAGCGGCCGCACGATCGACTTCCGCGTATCCGTCATGCCTTCCGTCCACGGCGAAGATTGCGTCATCCGCATCCTGGACAAGGAGTCGATGAACCAGGAGTTCAGGAACCTGCGGCTCGACGTCCTCGGCCTCGACGGCGGGACGATCGCGAAGCTCCGCAAGTTCATCCGGGAGCCGTACGGCATGGTCCTGGTCACCGGTCCGACCGGATCCGGCAAGACGACCACGCTCTACGCCTGCCTGTCCGAGATCCAGTCCAGCGAGGACAAGATCATCACGATCGAGGATCCCGTCGAGTACCAGCTCGACGGCATCACCCAGATTCCCGTGAACGAGAAAAAGGGGCTGACGTTCGCCCGCGGCCTCCGCTCCATCCTCCGCCACGACCCGGACAAGATCATGGTCGGCGAGATCCGGGACGAGGAGACGGCGCAGATCGCCATCCAGTCCGCGCTGACCGGACATCTCGTGTTCACGACGGTCCACGCGAACAACGTGGTCGACGTCCTCGGCCGGTTCCTGAACATGAACGTGGACCTCTACAACTTCGTGGCGGCGTTGAACTGCGTGCTGGCCCAGCGGCTGGTCCGACGCATCTGCAGCCACTGCCGGGAGCCGGTGCGCGCCACCGACACGCTGCTCGAAGAGAGCGGTCTCGCGCGGGAGGACATCGCCGGCTGGGAACTCTTCGAGGGCCGGGGCTGCATGGAGTGCAACGGCACCGGTTTCTTCGGAAGGATGGCGGTATCGGAGCTCCTCGATCTGTCCGACGCGATCCGTGAACTGATCCTCGACCGACGACCGGCATCGGAGATCCGCCGCGCCGCCGGCGAGGAAGGAATGCGTTTCCTGCGCCAGAGCGCGCTGGAGAAAGTCCGCGAAGGAGTGACCACTCTCCGTGAGATCAACAAGGTTACCTTCGTGGATTGAGCGCCTTGCCGGCCTCGACGACCCTCGGGGACCGGCATCGGTGTTCCTGCTCGACGAGCGCGAACTCGTCCTGGCGCACTTCGTGCGTCAGAGCGGCCCCACGCCCGAGCTGCAGGCGGTCAGGCGCCGGGAACTGCCCGCCGACACGTTCCAGGATGGGGCGCTGGGCGGTCCGCTGCGGGAGCCCGCCCAGTTCCACGACGTGGTCGCTGAACTCCAGCAGGCCGCCGATACCGCCACCGGAGCTCAGGTCAGGGCCGCCGCACTCGTCCTCCCGGACCGCTGGCTGCGGCTGACCTTCGCGGAACTCGAGGACGTGCCCCGGAGCCCGCAGCATCGCGAGGAGGCCCTCCGCTTCAAGCTGCGCAAGCAGGTTCCCTTCCGGGTGGAGGAGTTGCGCGTGCGCGGCGCCCGGACCGGCAACGGCGCCGGCGAGTCCACGCGTTTCCTGATCGCGTTCGGCGTCGAGCGGGTGCTGGCCCAGATCGAGGACTCGTTCCGCCGCGCCGGTATCCACATCGGCATGGTGACGAACGCGAGCCTCGGCGCGGCGCACGGCATCCGGCAGATGCAGGACGACACCGGCGCCTTCCTCCTTCTGCTCGCCCATCGCGACGGCTACTCGCTTCTGGCGCACACGGAGGACGCCCCCGCTCTCTATCGCTACAAGAGCTTCGACCCGGCCCTCCCTCCTTCGGTCGCTTCCCGACTGGCGGTGCGCGAACTGCGGTTGACCCGGAGCTTCATCGAGGAGCGCGGCGTGTTCGGCGCCGAGGCCGGCCTGCCCGAGCACGTCCTGATGCTGGCGGCGGAGGCCTCGCGGGAAACCTGGCGCGAGCGGCTGGAAGAGGCTTTGGGGCTACCGGCCCGCGTCTTCGACGACGACACGATCTCCGGCAACGGATCCGAGGCCGGAGAACTCGACCTCGACCGCGCCCTGCCGATGCTGGGCGCCTCGCTCTCGGTGAGGACGTGAGCAGGTCCCTGAATCTGGCGGCCCGACCGTTCGTCAACCGCCGCCCCTGGCGCCGGCTGACCGCTGTGCTGTGGGCGCTCGGCCTCGCCCTGCTGACCCTGAACGCGGTGCTGTACTGGGGCTACCTCACCGGCTCCGCCGACGCCCGCGCCGAACTCTCCGGGCTGCGGGAGCAACTCGCCGGCGACCAGACGCAACTCGACCGCCTGAGCACGGAACTGGCGCGCCTCGACCTGGAGGCGCAGAACCGCGAAGTCGCCTTCCTGAACGAACGCATCGCGGACCGGCGCTTCCCCTGGGGGCAACTCTTCAACGACATCGAGCAGGTACTGCCGTGGAACACGCGCCTGCGAAGTCTGGCGCCGGAGCGCGGCGACCGGAACCGGCGGCGGCGCGCGGAGCTCGGAACCGGCGACCGGTCCCGGGTGGTCCTCGACCTGACGGGCGAAGCCCAGGATGACCAGGGCCTGCTCGATCTGATCGACGCCCTGTTCGAGCACCCCGCCTTCGACGATCCCAAGCTGCTCCACGAGAGCCGGCAGGACGCCGGCCCGCTGGACTTCACCATCGCGGTCGTCTACCTGCCCGGCGGCGCCGGCGACGCCGCGGAGGATCAGCCGTGAGACGGCGACGGCGCGGCTGGCGCCTGCGCATCTGGTTCTGGGTCGGCGCGGGCCTGTGCGTCCTCAACGCGGCTCTGCTGTCCACCTACCGCGGCGTCTACGCCGGCCGCTTTCAGGCGCTCGAGGACGAGATCGCCCAGGTCCAGAACCTGCGCACGCGTGCCACCCAGGAAGTGGCCCGCCGCGAGGGCCAGGTCACGACGGTCGAGGCGACCCGCAGCCACGTGCGAACCCTGTACCGCGAGGGATTCGCGACCGAGCGCGAACGGTTGACCGACCTGATCGGCGAGGTCAAGGAACTGGCCGACCGCTCGGGACTCCGTCCCGGCTCGATCTCCTACCCGGAGGCGACCCTGGAGCAGTACGGTCTGGTCGAGAAGTCGATCGTGTTCACGGTCGAGGGGAACTACCGCCAGTTGCGGGGCCTGGTCAACCTGCTCGAGGTCACGGACACCTTCGTGGCCCTCGAGTCGATCAGCCTGAGCGAGGCGACGCCGAACCTGCGCATCGACCTCCGGCTGTCTACCCTTTTCTCCGGCAACGAGTCCCGGACCGGCCAGCAGGAGGCGGGAGCATGAGCGCCGCCCAGGCCGGCTCCAGCCGGCCGAACCCGCTACTGCTGGGCCTGCTCGGCATCGTCGTGGTGGTCGCCGCGTGGCGCTACCTGCCGTCGTTCGGCGGCGGTCCCGGCTTCACCCGCACGACCGCGGGCGACCTGCGTTCGACCACGATCGACGTCTTCGAGCTCGCCGCCTACACCCTCGACCAGCCGCCGCCGGCCAGCAGCCCGACCCGGGATCCCTGGTCCTTCGGCAGCCGGCCGGCGCCCGAGACGGCCCTCCCCGAGCTGGAAACGGCCCCGCCCCCCGAACCCGAGCGGCCCGCGATCCCGGAGACGCCGCCGCCACTCACCATCCCGGAGACGCCGGCGCCGGAACCGATCGGCCCCGCGCCGCCGCCGATCGACATCTTCTATATCGGCTCTTTCGGGCGCAGCGACAATCCGATCGCGGTGTTCATCGACGCCGACAAGTCCATCTTCAACGCACTCGAGGGCGACCTCGTCAAGGACAAGTTCGAAGTGCAGAACATCGGCTACGAGTCGGTCGACCTGCTCTTCGTGGGTTTCCCGGACGAACAGCCGGTGCGGCTCGCCATCGGTGGCCGGCCGACCGGAAGCTAAGGATCTGAACCACATGAACGAACACGATCGACAACCAGACCGGCGGCAACGGCGGCGCGCGCTCTCACTGGGGCTGGCGCTGCTCCTGATCCTCGCTTCCTGCAGCGGCTACCGGAGCTTCCGGGAGGCGCAGCACGCGGAGCTCACGGGCGACTGGGACACCGCCGTGCTCCGTTACATGGAACTGGTCACCGAGGACCCGGCGGATCTCCGCTACCGGGCCGGCCTGCTGCGGGCCAAGACCCAGGCCGCCCATGCCCACTTCGAAGCGGGCAGGAAGTTGCAGGAGGCCGGCCGTGACCGGGACGCGATGCTCGAGATGCAGCGGGCCGTGCAGCTCGATCCGACCAATCAGTACGCCCTGACCGAACTCGAGAAGCTCCGCACGAAGATCGAAACCAGCGGCCTCCAGCCCAGGACCATCTCCCAGATGAAGGACGATGCCCGCGCCGCCGAGCCGATGCCGCCGACGCTCAGTCCGCTGTCCAACGAGCCGGTCAGCTTCGACTTTCCGAACGCGACGTTCATGGAGGTCTACCGGGCGATCGGGCAGGCCTTCGGGATCAACATCGTCTTCGACACCAGGCTGCGCGACGCAGCGGTCGGGCCCGAGGGCATCGAGTTGCGCGACGTGACGGCGATCGAGGGTCTCGAGATCCTGATGCACAGCCTCGGCCACTTCTACCGCGTGCTCGACGAACAGACGATCATGATCCTCCAGGACACGCAGCAGAACCGCCAGCGGTTCGAGGACCGCATCATCCAGACGTTCTTCCTCTCGAACTCGGAAGTGAGTGACGTGATGACCATCCTGCGCAGCCTGCTGAACACGCGGTTCATCGCGACCAACGAACGGCTGAACGCGATCGCCATGCTCGACAGCGTGGAGAAGGTCAAGATCGCGGAACGGCTGATCGAGCAGAACGACAAGGCGAAGGCCGAGGTTGTCGTCGACGTGGAACTGCTCCAGATCGACACATCGAAGCTCCAGGAACTCGGAATGTCCCTGGACGCCAACCGCCTCGGCATCAGCCTCGACATCGGCGGAGAGGAGGTGCCGCTCAGGATGTCGGACGTGGAGTCCCTGAATCAGAACAACTGGGTGCTGAGCGTGCCCGGCTTCCTGTTCGACTTCGTCAAGACTGCGACCGACGCCCAGACCCTGGCCAAACCGCAGGTGCGGATCACGGAGGGTGAAGAGGCGTCGTTCTCGATCGGCGACAGGGTGCCGATCCCGGTCACCAGCTTCAACACTGCGAACACGGCGGGCAGCAACATCGTGCCGATCACCTCCTACCAGTACCAGAACGTCGGCATCGACGTGCAGATCACGCCGCGGGTGCATCACAACGAAGAGGTCTCGCTCGAACTCGACATCGAGGTCAGCAACATCAGCGGCCGGATCGAAAGCCAGCCGATCATCGGCAGCCGCAACATCAACACCAGCATCCGGCTGCGGGACGGAGAGACGAACTTCCTGGCCGGGTTGATCCGAACGTCCGAGACGAATACTCAGGGCGGGATTCCCGGGCTGTCCGAGATCCCCGTGCTGGGGCGTCTCTTCTCCCGGCGCTCGACCGACAACAAGCGCACCGACATCGTGCTGACCCTGACCCCCCACATCATCCGGCGCGCGGACATCCGGGAGGAGGACCTCGCGCCCATCTGGGTCGGCACGGAGAGCAACGTCGTCTACCGCGGCTCGAGCCCGCGGGTCGACTCCGGCGTCGACGGCCCCTTCGACGAACCGGACGCCACGGACGGCGCCAGCGACGAACTCCAGGACCGGCTGCCGCCGGGCCTGCGGGACGCGGCGCCGGAGGGCCAACAGCCACCGGGGGAGGAAGACGAAGGCCCGCCGCTGGGCGTCGAGCTCGTGCCGCCGCCCGGCAATCCGCCGCGCAACGCCGGTCTGCTGGATTCCACGCGCGCCCCCGGTTCCCCGCGGGTCTCCAATTCCCCGCAGGTCATCCTCCCGGCGGTGTTCCAGGAACGTGCGGAACGCTCCACCGGAGGAGTCGAACTCACGTTCGCCCCTGAAGCGCTGCGTGCAAGCGTCGGCGACAGTGTCGAGGTGCGGCTGGACGTCCGGTCCACGGCGCCGCTTTCCCACCTGCCGCTGCGGCTGCGCTTCGACCCGTCTCTGATCGAGGTCACGGCCGTGCGGGCAGGTTCGTTCCTTGGGGGCGAAGACGAGATCTCGCTGATGACCGACGACTCGACACCGGGCACTGTCGTGGTGGGCCTGAGCCGTTTGGGCGAGCGGCCGGGTGTGGCCGGCAGGGGACGTCTGCTGGCGCTCGAGGTGCGGGCCATGGACCCCGGCACGGCAACCATCGCCGTGGAGCATGCCCGGCCCAGAGGCCCGGCCCTCGAAGAGCTGGCCTCGCCCACCGTGCAGCCGCTCGAGATCGAGATCCGGGACGGCGATAGTGCGGATCGTGAACGGCCGGAGACGGTCGCATGAAGCGGGCGGGCGCGTGGCGGCGGGCCGGCTACACGCTAGTCGAACTGGTCACGGTCTGCGCCGTGATGCTGGTCCTCGCTGCCGTCGCCCTGCCCACCGCGACCTTCACGAACAAGCGAATCAAGGAGGCCGAACTGCGCTCCCACCTCCGCCAGATGCGGAACGCGATCGACGAGCACAAGCGCTACAGCGACGTGGGGCTCATCCCGATCGAGATCGGCACCGACGGCTATCCAGGTGAACTCGAGAACCTGGTGGAGCCGATCCAGCTCATCGGGCAGGCGGAGGGCGAGATCCGGTTCCTCCGCCGCATCCCCGTCGACCCGATGACCGGCGAGGCGGAGTGGGGGCTCCTGAGTTACCAGGACGACCCGGACGACCGTGCCTGGGGAGGCGAGAACGTCTACGACGTCTACTCCCTGAGCGACGGCCTCGGTCTGAACCGGGTCGCTTACCGGGAGTGGTGAAATGAACGAACGCGTCCGAGCCCGGCGCCCGGAATCCCAGGGTGGCATGTCGCTGCTGGAACTCATCATCGTCATGGCGATCATCGGCATCCTGGCCGCGGTCGCCGTGCCCCTGCTCAAGAACGCGCCCCGGCGGGCCCAGGAGGCGGCCCTCAAGCAGAACCTCCGGGTCATGCGCGACGCGATCGAGCAGCACTACGCCGACAAGGGCCACTACCCGCCGAGCCTCCAGGCGCTCGTCGAGCAGGAGTACCTGCGCGCGATACCGCCCGACCCGATCACTCGCAGCACCGAGACCTGGGTCGAGGTGTTGGCCGAGTTCCCTTCATCAGCCGACGAAGACCCCTGGGCCGAGACCGACCTGTCCCCGTTCGGGGATCCGGGAGTCGAGGACGTCCACTCCGGTTCGGAAGAGAACTCGCTGAACGGGGAGGCCTATGCCAACTGGTGACCGCGGGGTCCGCCGCAGCCAGGGGCGGACCCGCCACTCCGAAGCCGGCTACAACCTGGTGGTCCTGGCCGTCCTGATCACGGTGATGAACATCGCGGTCGCGGCCGCGCTGCCCTACTGGAGCAGTTGGGCGCAGCGACAGAAGGAAACGGAACTCATCTTCCGCGGCCTGCAGTACGCCGAGGCGATCCGCATCTTTCGCGTGCGCCAGGGACGCCTGCCGACCGCGCTCGAGGAGCTCGTTGAAGTAGAGCCCCGTACGATTCGCCAACTGTGGCCCAACCCGATGGCCGAGGACGGTCGCTGGGGCCTGCTCATGCAGGGAGGGCCGAGCAATCCCGGCCGAAGCGGCAACCAGACAGGCGGCGCGCAGCCGGCGACCAACGCGGGGGCCGTCGCGGCCGCCGGCGGAGGTTCCATGACGGCCGTGCCGCCGCCGAACGAGGAAGAAGGCGAAGGTCCCGTCGTCGGACCGATCCTCGGCGTCTACAGCGCCACTCCCGGTCCCTCGAAGCGCGTGTTCAACGGCCAGCAGGATGTCGGAGACTGGTACTTCACAAGCGAACTGATCCAGCTCAGGCCAGGCAATGCGGCCGACGGACGGCCGCCGCCCCGGCTGACCAGCGAGTGGATCGGCAAGCCGTTCCCGCCCGGAGTGCTCGAAGGCCCGGCGGTCCAGGACGGTACGGCGCCCGGCAGAGAGGCCCGTTGAGCCGGGCACCCTTGTGGCGCGACCCGCGCCACACGCGTCTCAGTCCGCGCGCCCGTCAGCGGGCGCACGGATGACATCCGCCGTCGCCGTCAGGATCCGCCAGCTGCCTCACGCCGCCGGCCTGCCGGAGCGGGCTTCGACCGGCAGCGCCGGCTACGACCTGCGCGCGGCCACCTCCGGGCCGGTCCGGATCGGGCCCGGCGCGCGCTGTCTGATCCCGACCGGTCTCGTCCTCGGCCTGCCGCCTGGCTACGAAGCCCAGATCCGGCCTCGCAGCGGACTCGCGTTCCGCCAGGGCCTGACGGTCCTGAACGCCCCCGGCACGATCGACAGCGACTACCGCGGCGAAGTCAAGCTGCTGCTGGTCAACCTGGGCGACGAGCCCGTCGATGTCGAACACGGCGAGCGGCTGGCGCAGATGGTGGTGGCCGCCGTTCCCGAAGTCACGTTCCGGGAGGACGACGCCCTCGGCCGGCAGCCGACGGAGGGCGACCGCAACGACGGCGGCTTCGGGTCCACCGGCACCTGATCGGCCCACGGTGATCATCCGCCCGGACAAGCCGGCCAGAAGACCGGCGCACCGGCACTTGACGCCTCGGACCTCTCCGTCCGTTAGTTGGAGTCGCCGTCGCCGGCGGTCCAGCTCGGCAGGGACGCCGGATCGATCCCCAGCGAGGCGAGCGCGCCAGACCAGGCATCCACCGGGTCGCCGGAAAACACGATCGATTCCTCGATCGGCGCCGTCAGCCAGTCGCTGCGGCTGACTTCCCGCATCAACTGACCCGGCGCCCAGCCCGCGTGCCCCAGGAGCAGCCGCATCCGGTCCGGCGCGCTACGGGCGAGCGTACGCAGCGCCAGGATGTTCTGCGTCGCTCCGACGCCCGGAGCGATCTCCGTGATGCCGTCCCGCTCCAGGCCGCTCAGGCCGTCGAGAGACAGCAGCACCGTGCCGACCTCAGGCTGCACCGGACCGCCGACGAAGGCCACGACTTCCGAGTCACCGGACCACTCGATGTCGAGTTCACGCAGGACCTCGTCGACCTTGAGCTGGCTCGGCCGGTTGACGACAAAGCCCAGGCTACCCCCTTCGCCGCCGTCCTCGTGAGCCGCGAGCAGCACGACCGCCCGAAAGAAGAAGGGATCGAGAACCTGGGGCATGGCGACCAGCAGCGTCGGCGTCTCGAAGTCGTCCACCCCGGGCATGGGCGCGACTCTACACGCGGCCATGCGGGCGGCGGGACGGCTTTGGGTAATCTCCGGCCCAGGCCGCACTTGAACTTCAAACGTCCGGCTGCCCAGGCCGGCGATCACCGAGAGAGCCTGACATGACGAACAGCTTCGGCGCGATAAGGACGATGAACGCCGCCGGCCGATCCTTCCGGATCGCTCACCTGCCGACTCTGAGCGCCGCCGGCCTGCCGGTGGAGCGCCTGCCGTACGCCCTGAAGATCCTGCTCGAGAACCTGCTTCGCCGGGAGGACGGTCACGCCGTGCCGGCCGCCGACATCGAGGCCGTCGCCCGCTGGGAACCCCGGGCCGAGCCGAACGTCGAAATCGCCTTCATGCCCGGACGGGTGCTGCTTCAGGACTTCACTGGCGTCCCCGCGGTGGCCGACCTGGCCGCGATGCGCGACGCGATGGCGGCCATGGGCAGCGATGCCGCCCGGATCAACCCGCTCCAGCCAGCGGAACTGGTGATCGACCACTCGGTGCAGGTCGACGAGTACGGCTCCGCCGCCGCGCTCCTGATCAACGCCGAACGGGAGTTCGAGCGCAACGAGGAACGCTACCTGTTCCTGCGCTGGGGGCAGACCGCCTTCGAGAACTTCCGCGTCGTGCCGCCGGCGACCGGCATCGTCCACCAGGTGAACCTCGAGTACCTGGCGCGCGGCGTCATGCATTCGCAGAACGGTCGCGCCGAGCCGCCCTTCGCCTACCCCGACACCCTCGTGGGCACCGACTCCCACACCACGATGATCAACGGCCTGGGCGTCCTCGGCTGGGGCGTGGGCGGCATCGAGGCGGAGGCCGCGATGCTCGGTCAGCCGATCGCGATGCTGGTGCCGCAGGTCGTCGGCTTCCGCCTCGTCGGCGCCCTGCCGGAGGGCACCACCGCCACCGACCTCGTGCTGCGGGTCACCGAGATGCTGCGCAGCCACGGAGTCGTCGGCAAGTTCGTCGAGTTCTTCGGCCCCGGGCTCGCCGAGCTCAGACTCGCCGACCGCGCGACGATCGCGAACATGGCGCCCGAGTACGGAGCCACCTGCGGCATCTTCCCGATCGACCGCGCCGCCATCGACTACCTCCGGTTCACCGGCCGCAGCGAAGCGCAGGTGGAACTGGTCGAGGCGTACTGCCGCGAACAGGGGCTCTTCCACGATCAGGACACGCCGGAGGCCGAGTACAGCGACACGCTGGAGCTGGACCTGGCCACGGTCGAGCCGTCGCTGGCCGGACCAAGGCGGCCCCAGGATCGGGTTCCCCTGTCCGGGGTCAAGGACTCCTTCCTCGGCCAGTTGCCTCAATTGTCGACCCGCGGCAGCGGCCTGCCGGTGCTCGACGGCGACGGCGGCGCCGATCCCGCCCCGGCAACCGACAAGGCGGGGGACGCCGGTGAACCGGCCGGGATCACGGACGGTTCCGTGGTCATCGCCGCGATCACGAGCTGCACGAACACCTCGAACCCGTCCGTCATGCTGGCCGCCGGACTGCTGGCGAAGAAGGCCGTCGAGGCGGGGCTCCGGACCCGGCCGTGGGTGAAGACGAGTCTGGCGCCCGGGTCCAAGGTCGTCACCGACTACCTGGCTGAAGCCGGCCTGACCGCCTACCTGGAGCAGCTCGGCTTCCACACCGTCGGCTACGGCTGCACGACCTGCATCGGCAACAGCGGCCCGTTGCCGCCCGCGACATCGGCCGCGATCGCCGAAGGCGAGCTGGTCACGGTTTCCGTCCTCTCGGGGAACCGCAACTTCGAGGGCCGGATCTCGAGCGAAGTACGCGCCAACTACCTGGCCTCCCCGCCCCTGGTCGTGGCCTACGCGCTCGCCGGCCGCATCGACATCGACCTGTACCGCGAGCCCCTCGCCGACGGCCCCGACGGTCCCGTCTACCTGCGCGACATCTGGCCGGCCCAGGGCGCCATCCAGGCTGCCCTCGAGAACTCGCTGAGGCCGGAGATGTTCACGCGGCAGTACTCGGACGTGTTCTCGGGAAGCGAAGCCTGGCAGGCGCTCGACGTTCCAGCCGGACAGACGTTCGACTGGCAGGACGACTCGACCTACGTCAAGCAGCCGCCGTTCTTCGCCGACATGCCGCGGCAGCCCGAGCCGGTACGGGATATCACCGGCGCCCGTGTGCTGGCGCTGCTCGGCGACACGGTGACCACGGATCACATCTCACCCGCCGGCCCGATCAGCCCGGACAGCCCGGCCGGGCACTACCTCCGCGAGCTCGGCGTGGAGCCCGCCGACTTCAACGCCTACGGCGCGCGCCGCGGCAACCACGAAGTCATGATGCGGGGCACGTTCGCCAACGTCCGCCTGCGCAATCACCTAGTGCCGGGAGTCGAGGGCGGCTACACCGTGCTCCTGCCGGAAGGCGAGCAGATGTCGATCTTCGACGCGTCGATGGCCTACCGCGAACGCGGCGTGCCCCAGATCATCCTGGCCGGCCTCGAGTACGGCACGGGTTCGTCGCGCGACTGGGCAGCCAAGGGGCCCCGGCTCCTCGGCGTGCGAGCGGTCATCGCCAGGAGCTACGAACGGATCCACCGCAGCAACCTGGTCGGGATGGGGATCGCGCCGCTCGAGTTCCTGGAGGGCGAAGGCCCTACCGAACTGGGGCTCACCGGCCGCGAGGAGTACGCCATCGAAGGGCTTGCCGCCGGGCTTGCCGCGGACTTCGAGCCCGGCCTGACCGTGCGAGTGCGGGCCACGGGCGACGGCGGCGAGACCGCCTTCCGCGCGCGCGTTCGCCTCGACACGCCCCAGGAGGCGGAGTACTACCGGCACGCCGGCATACTCCAGTACGTGCTGCGACAGCTCCTTGACGACGACGCCTGATCGACGTCTTCCGGTCGATCCGGTCGCCGCGCTTCCGGCCCGCGAGCGCCTCAGGATCAACGAGATCTTCTACTCGATCCAGGGCGAGTCGACCTTCGCGGGCCGCCCCTGCGTACTGGTGCGACTCACCGGCTGCCAGATGCGCTGCACCTGGTGCGACACCGAGTACAGCTTCTACGAAGGCGCCTGGATGCGGGTCGACGACGTCATCGAGCGGGTGCTCTCGTACGATTGTCCCCTGGCCGAAGTCACCGGCGGCGAGCCGCTGCTCCAGCCCGGGGTCCACACCCTGATGAGCGGCTTGTGCGACCGCGGCCTCGAGGTCCTGCTCGAGACCGGCGGCGGACTCGACATCTCCGGGGTCGACCCGCGCGTCAGGCGAATCGTCGACCTGAAGTGCCCGGCCAGCGGCGAAGCGGAGAACAACCACTGGCCGAACCTCATGCACCTGCGAGCGACGGACGAGGTGAAGCTCGTGATCCACGATCGCGGCGACTACGAGTGGGCGCGAAACGCCATCCGGGCGCATCGGATCGACCGGCTCTGCACCGTCCATCTGTCGCCCGTCTGGAGCGCGCTGGAGCCCGCCGAACTCGCCTCGTGGGTGCTCGAGGACCGGCTGCCGGCGAGGGTCTCGCTGCAGCTTCACAAGACGCTCTGGGGCGGCGAAGAACGCGGCGTCTGAACCGGACCGCGCCGCCCCCCACGAGCGCATTGGGGACTGCTACACTCCGCGCCGAATGCGGCCCAGGACGATTCGCATGCCGGGAAGGACAGAACTCTGGGGGGAGGAAGAAGGGGTGAGACAGTCAAGATGAAAGCGGCCAAGCTGACCTACGAGGACCAGGAGTACGAATTCCCCGTTGTCGTCGGCTCCGAGGGCGAAGTGGCGATCCAGAGCCACGCGCTCCGGAGCCTGACCGGTGCCATAACGCTCGACCCCGGCTACGGAAACACCGGTTCCTGCCGCAGCGCCATCACGTTCATCGACGGCGAGCAGGGAATCCTGCGCTATCGCGGCTACCCCATCGAGCAGCTCGCGGAAGAGGCGTCCTTCGTCGAGGTCTGCTACCTGCTGATCTACGGCGAGCTGCCCAACGAAGAGGAACTCGAGGATTTTCGCGCCAGGCTGCGGCGGCACACGCTGATCCACGAGGACATGAAGAAGTTCTTCGAGGCATACCCGCCGACGGCCCATCCGATGGCCATCCTCTCCTCGATGATCTCATCGCTGGCCACGTTCTACTCCGAGGACGAGAATGTCGACCTGCACGTCGTCCGCCTGATCGCCAAGCTGCCGACCATCGCCTCGTTCTCCTACAAGAAGTCGATCGGCCAGCCCTTCGTCTACCCGCAGAACGACCTCGGCTACGCCGAGAACTTCCTGAACATGATGTTCTCCGTCCCGTGCGAAGACTACGAGCCACCGCCGGTTCTGGCCCGGGCCCTGAACATGCTGCTCATCCTGCACGCCGACCACGAGCAGAACTGCTCCACCTCGACGGTGCGCATGGTCGGCAGTTCCGGCGCGAGTCTGTTCGCCGCGATCTCGGCCGGCATCGACGCCCTGTCCGGCCCGCTTCACGGCGGCGCGAACCAGCAGGTGATCGAGATGCTGGAGGCGATCCGCGACAGCGGCGACGACTTCAGCAAGTTCGTCGACCGCGCCAAGGACAGGGACGATCCCTTCCGCCTGATGGGCTTCGGACACCGCGTCTACAAGAACTTCGATCCGCGCGCCAGCATCCTGAAGGGCGCCGCGGACGAGGTGCTCGCGGAACTCGGCGTGAACGATCCGCTGCTGGAGATTGCCAAGAGCCTGGAAGAGGTCGCCCTGCGGGACCAGTTCTTCGTCGACCGCAAGCTCTACCCGAACGTCGACTTCTACAGCGGCATCA
Source organism: Acidobacteriota bacterium (assembly GCA_028875725.1). NCBI lineage: Bacteria > Pseudomonadati > Acidobacteriota > Acidobacteriota bacterium. The sequence continues at coordinate 45,877 of JAPPCR010000019.1, read as the reverse complement.
TCTACCGGGCGATGGGCCTGCCGACGAACATGTTCACCGTCATGTTCGCTCTGGGCCGGCTGCCCGGCTGGCTGGCCCACTGGAAGGAGATGAGCGTCGACCCGGACAACCGGATCAACCGGCCGCGGCAGATCTACACCGGCGCCGAGGCCCGCGACTACCTACCGCTGGCCGACCGCTAGGCGCGCAGTTCCGGGCGGGTCGGCTTCGCCGGCACGTGGCCCCGGCGGTACACGAGGATCGTACGGTCGAAGGTGATGACCGGCTTGCCGTCCTGGTTGTAGCCGACGGTCCGGAAGCCGACGATTCCCTGGTGCGGCCGCGACTTCGATTCGCGCAAGGAGAGCACTTCGCTCTGCGCGTAGAGGGTGTCGCCCTCGAACACCGGGTTGGGCAGGCGGACGCTGTCCCAGCCCAGGTTCACCGCGTTCTGCGAAAGGTCCGCCACAGTCAGGGCCGTGACCAGCGAAAGCGTGAAGCAGGAGTTGACCAGGGGCCTGCCCCACTCCGTCTGACCGGCATACTCTCGGTCGAAGTGAATCGGGTTCGGGTTCAGGGTGATCATCGTCAGCCACACGTTGTCGCCCTCGGTGACCGTGCGGCCGAGCGCGTGCCGGAACACCTGGCCGACCTCGAAGTCCTCGAAGACCCTGCCGGCGCCGCCGGCAGACGGGGCCTCGTGCGTGTTCGTGTCCGTCATGTCCTCAGGATCGCTCCTTCCTCTTCCAGTTCGACCATGTCTTCCGCGCTGAAGCCCAACGCGGCCAGAACGTCCCCCGTGTGCTCTCCCATCCGCGGTTCACGCCGCCGGAGAGCGCCCGGCGTACGCTCCAGCCGCGGCGCGGGCGCGATGTGGATCTCGCCGTCGGGGCCGACCGGAAACGTGCCGCGCTCGGCGTTGTGGGCGTGCCGGGGCGCCTCGTCGAGGTCGAGCACCGGCGACACGCAGGCGTCCAGCCTGGTGAAGACCTCGGCCCACTCGTCCCGCGTCCGCGTCAGGAAGGCGCGTCGAAACGCCTCGATGTGCTCCGGCCAGCGATCGGTGTCCATCTGCTGGTCGGCGACGTCGACACCGGTGCCTTCGCAAAGGGCGGCGAAGAACTGCGGCTCTATGGCGCCCACCGATACGTAGCCGCCGCACCTGCATTCGTAGCAGCGATAGAACGCGGCGCCGCCTCCGAGCAGTCCGACGCCGGGCGTCGAGCGCGCCCCCTTCTGCCCGAAGTGAACCGCCATCAGCGAAGCGGCCCCGTCGACCATCGCCGCGTCGATGTACTGGCCCCGGCCCGAGCGCTCGCGCTCGAACAGGGCGCAGAGGATGCCGAAAGCGGCCATCAAGCCACCCCCGCCGAAGTCGGCGACCAGGTTGAGCGGCGGCAGGGGCGGGTCGGTGCCGTTGCCGATCTGCGACAGCACGCCCGCCAGGGCGATGTAGTTCACGTCGTGCCCGGCGGCCTGCGCCATCGGGCCCGACTGCCCGTAACCGGTGAGGGAGCAGTACACCAGGCGCTGGTTGAGCGCCGACAGCGTCGCGTAGTCGCAGCCCAGCCGCGCACAGACGCCCGGCCGGTTGCCTTCCAGGAAGACATCGGCCTCCGCCGCCAGCCGGTGCAGGATCCGCTGGCCGCCCGCCGTCTTCAGGTTGAGCGCGATGCTCCGCTTGTTGCGCGACACCATGTCGCCCGAGCGGACCGGCCCGCCGACCGCATTGTCGACCCGCAGCACGTCCGCTCCCATGTCGGCGAGCAGCATGGAACAGTAGGGGCCGGGCGCGAGCCGCGACAGGTCGAGAACCCGCAATCCGTCGAGCGCGCCCACGGGGGCGGAGCCTAGCAGCGCCTCCTTGCCGCCGTTGATACCCTGACCCGATGGAAGCGCCGGCCCCGGCCACCGTACTGCCGCGCTCCGAGCATCCCATCGCCTCACGCCGGCTCTCCGCCGGCGCGCAGAAGGTCCTGCGCCGGCTCCGCCAGAGCGGCAGGAACGCCTGCCTGGTGGGAGGCAGCGTGCGCGACCTGATGCTCGACCGTCGGCCGAAGGACTACGACGTCGTCACCGACGCGCGGCCGGAGGAAGTGCGGCGGTTGTTCAGGAATTCGCGGATCATCGGCCGGCGCTTTCGTCTGGTCCACGTCCTGTTCAGCGACGAGGTGGTCGAGGTGTCCACGTTCCGCGGCGCACCCGATCCCGACGATCAGCGCCGTTCACCGGGCGAACTTCTCGTCACCAGCGACAACACCTACGGCACGCCGCGGCAGGACGCGTTCCGCCGCGACTTCACCGTCAACGCCCTGCTCTACCGTGCCTCGGACCGCGCTGTCGTCGACTACGTCGGCGGCATACAGGACCTGGAGCAGCGCTCCCTGAGGGTGATCGGCGATCCGAACGTGCGCTACCGGGAGGACCCGGTGCGCATGCTGCGCGCCTGCGAGTTTGCCGCCCGACTGGACTTCGAGATCGAGGAGGGTACGCTCGGCGCCGCCTTCGCGCATCGCCGCGACATGGTCAAGGCGTCTCCGCACCGCCTGATCGAGGAGTTGCTCCAATTGCTCGCGAGCGGCCGCAGCGCCGCGGCCTTCGACTGGATGGGACACTCCGGACTGCTGCCGATCGTCCTCCCCGAGGTCGACGAAGTGTCGGAACAGTCGAGCGGGGCGAACAGCTTCGCGAACCTCGCCCGCCTGCTCGACAAACGGGTGCGGGCAGGCCCGGAGGTGCCGCCCGCGGTGCTCCTCTCGTCCCTGCTGCTGCCGCGCGTGGTGGTCGGCAGGGACCGCCTGGAAGCCGGCGGCGCCAGGGTTCACCGCCGCCGTCTGCAGCAACTGGTGGACGACGTGGTGGCCGACTTCGGCCAGCGCTTCGCCCTCTCCGCGGCGCGCCGCAGCAGGATGAAGAAGGCGCTCGAGACCTTCCAGCGGCTATGTGAAGAACCCCGGAACCCGAGAACCGTACCAAGCCTCGTCCGACGCGAAGCCTTCGTGCCCGCTCTCGAGCTCTTCGCCCTCCTCTCCGCCGCCACCGGCAGCGGCGTCGAAGCGCTGGAGAGCTGGCGGCGGCACGCCGAGGCCGCGCCGCCCGGCAAGCCGGCGGACACCGCCAGGCCGCGGAGACGCCGAAGGCGGCGAAGACGGCCGCGCCGGCGCCACTTGTAGGAGCCTGGATGGAACCGGTCGCCCAAGCGGAGCCGGCCTGCGGCCGGCGCGTTCCTGGCCGCCTCCGGCGGCAGCGGGTCAGAAGACCCGCGCACCCAGCGGGCGGTCGGTTCCATCCAAGCTCCTAGCTGGTCAGGCGGAACCAGCGGGCGAACAGGCGCTGGGCGCGGGGCGTGAAGCGCGTCCGCCGCCACTGGTTCGCGGCTCTCTTCAACACCTCGGCTCGCGTCGGGTACGGAAGGATGGTCGAGGTGAAGCGGGAGAGGCCGACGCCGTGTGTCACGGCCAGTGCGAGCGGTGCGATCAGGTCGCCGGCGCCGGCGCCGACCACGGTGGCCCCGAGCACGCGATCGCTGCCCTGCTTCAGCAGAAGCCGCAGGAATCCCTCCTCCTCGCCGTCGAGCAGGGCGCGGTGATTCTCCTCGAAGGACACGTCGATCACGTCCAGAGCAATTCCCTGCTCCTCCGCTTCCCGCCGGTCCAGGCCGGCGTGCGCCACCTCCGGCGCGGTGTAGGTGCAGCGGGGGACGACCAGCCGGTCGGCACGGGCGCTGGGAAAGAAGAGCGCGTTCTGGACGACGACCGCGGCATGGGCGTCGGCCAGGTGGGTGAAGTTGGGCGCGGGCGTCACGTCGCCGGCGGCGAAGATGCGGGGGTTCGTCGTGCGCAGCTTCGCGTCGACCTGGATGCCGCCGGCATCGCTGCGGACGCCGACCTGCTCGAGTCCCAGCCCTTCGACGTTGGGCGCCCGGCCCACGGCCACCAGGAGTTCGTCGCAGGCGGTCTCCCGCTTCTCGCCCTCGCTGTCGACCCAGGCGAGCCGGACGCCGTCGGAGTCCGGCGCCGCCTCCTCGATCCTCGCGCCGAGGGCCAGCTCGACGCCGTCACGGCGAAGCGCCCGTTCGACCAGGGCCGCGGCGTCCGGATCCTCGCGCGGCAGGACGCCGGGCAGCACGTCGAAGGTCGTCACCCGGCTGCCGAGCCGGGCGAAGGCCTGGGAGAGTTCACAGCCGATCGGGCCGGCACCGATGACGGCCAGTCGCTCGGGCCGCTCGGTCAGGGCGAAGACGGTCTCGTTGGTCAGGTAGCCGCAACGCTCGAGGCCCGCGATAGGCGGCGCCTGAGGGCGGGCGCCGGTGGCGATCACGGCCCGCCGGAAGGGCAGTTCGCGGTCGCCGGCGGAACCGGTCACGGCGACCGCGCGATCGGAGAGAAAGCGTCCTTCGCCTAGGTAGACGTCGACGCCGGCATCCCGGAAGCGCTCCGCGCTGTCGTCCCAGCTGATCGCCGCACGTATACGGCGCATGCGCTCCATCGCCGCGGCGAAGTCGCCGGGCCGCTCCGCGCCCGGCGCTCCGAAGCCGGCGTCGGCACGACCGGCGCTCCACCGCCGGGCGGCGGCGATCACGCCCTTGGACGGCACGCAGCCGAAGTTCAGGCAATCGCCGCCCATCAGCCGGCGCTCGATCAGCGCCACCCTGGCGCCCAGTCCCGCGGCGGCGATCGCGGTCACCAGGCCGGCGGTGCCCGCGCCGATGACCACCAGGTGGTATCGCCCGGGCGGCTCCGGGTTCGTCCAGTCGGCGGGCGCAACCCGGTCAGTCAACGCCCGGTCGTGCCTGTCCTCCGCCAGCAGTTCCGGCCTGGTCACTCGCCCACCTCTTCCCTGAGCGCCCGGCGGGCGATGCGGGTGACGACCGTGATGACCGCGATCGTGGCGACCAGCCCGACGCCCGTGAAGACCCAGGTTTCCCAGCCCCGCTCCCCGCCGCCGCCGGCCGCGATCTCGGCCAGGTCGCCGACCACCTTGCCGTAGTACACGTAAAGCAGGGTCGCCGGCAGCATGCCGCTGAAGGCCAGGACGTAGTCGCGCAGCTTCACTCTCGTCAGCCCCAGGGCGTAGTTCAGCAGGACGAAGGGGACGACTGGAGTGAGGCGCAGGAGGAGGACGATCTTGAACCCCTCGCGGCCGACCGCCCGGTCGATCGCGGCGAAGCGGGGCTCCGCGGCGACCTTCCGTTCGATCGCTCCGCGGACCATGTATCTCGACGCCAGGAAGGCGGCCGTCGCGCCCAGCGAGGCGCCGGCGAACACCAGCGCGGTGCCTTCAGCGAGGCCGAAGATGGCGCCCCCGGCGAGGGTGAGCAGCGAACCGGGGATGAAGGCGACGGTCGCCACCGTGTAGCCAAGAACGAACACGACCGGCCCCCACACGCCGAGGCCGTCCACCCAGGCGCTGAACTCGGGCAGGTAACCCGCCACGCGCCGGCCGAACAGCAACAGCGCCACGACCAGGGCCACGACGGCGGCTATGCGAAGCGCCAGCCCGGCCTTCATCGGTCGTCCCCATCGAAGGCCGCTGGCGCCGGGCACTGGTGCTCTTCGCCGGCGAGGTCGAACACGGTCTTGACCGGCGTGTACACCTCACCGGGCAGGTCGACGAACCGCGTCTTCCACCCGGCCATCGAGCCGTTCCACAGGCCGGGGCGCTCCAGCGCGGTCAGCGGCCTGCCGCCGTGACTCTTGTCCACGAGGAAACTGGCGGCGTGATCGACGTAGTCCTCGAGGCGGTACGGTTCGCCGCCGGGCGCCAGAACCGCGCACACCATGAACACCGGGTTGAAGTGCGTGGACCTGCCCAGGATCGCCGACTGTTCAGCGTCCTCCATGTCCATCTGGGCCGTCTCCACGATCTGCAGCCCGACTTCGCCGGACGCGTCCCGCACCCAGAAGGGACCGCCGCCGGCCGTGCCCAGGGTCGGCACGACGCCGCAAACCCGGGACGGTCGACCTGCACTCCGCGCCAGCTCCAGAGCCATGCCGGCCAGAATCCGCAGCCCCCTGACCGCCGGGCCCTGGAACGGTTCCGGCTGCATGTTGTCGATGTTCTTCATCGCGATGAGGTCGTAGCCCTGGTCGGCCAGTCCCTGGAGATTGCGAACCAGCGCGCCATGACCGCCGGGCCGGACGAGCAGTGGGGACGCCGGATCCTCAACGAGCCGGAACGGCCCGCCCCGCTCGCCCAGGGCGATGCTGTCGGTGGCCGGCGACTGGTGGGAGAGGGCGATCTCGAAGCGGCACCCGCAACGCCGCTCGAGCGCCGGCAACCGCTCGGCGAGCAACGCCTCGAACGCTGGCCCGTGCCGCGAAGCGACGGAGAAGTGGAGCGCCGCCAATCCACCGCCGTCGCCGAGGACGGCGGCCGCCTCGACGAGGTGCTCCTCGAGGGCCGTGCGCACCTCACCGCCGGGATAGCGGTGGAAGGGGATCAGGGCCTTCGGAGTGTCGCCGTACCGTTCGAGAGTTTCCGCCGCGCCGGCGGCGGCGTCGAAGGGGAGATGGCGCCGGACCTTCTCGAAGCGGCCGAGCACCGGATCGTCCGGGGCGCCGGCGGCGGCGGCCTTGAGCTCGGCGAAGAGCCGCGAGGCCGCGCCCGAAGCCGGCACGAACCGGACCAACCGTCCGGACGAGGCCGCCGCCCGGCCCGCTTCGGCAAGCCGGTCCGCTTCGGACCCGGCGGGCAGCGGGTCGATGCCGTCGCCGAGCAGGGCCGGCCGGACCAGCCGGGCCTTCGGAGGCGGGTCGCGCAGGATGGCGAGCTGGCGCCGCGCCTCGTCCACGCCGATGCCGTGCGTCTCGAGCTGCTCGCGGTCGGCGGCGCGCAGATCCTCCTCGACTGCGGTCGGCGACATCATCTCAGTAGAAGAACGTCGGCAACTGCTCGAAACATCCCGCGATCGTCGCCGCGGCGCGATCCCGGTCGGAAAGCAGCGGTTCCTCGATCGGCCAGTCGATGCCGACCTGCGGGTCGTTCCAGGCGATTGCGAGCTCGTCGTCGCCGTCGTAGTACTCGTCGCACTTGTACTGCACGTCCGCGGTTTCGCTGACCACGCAGAAGCCGTGGGCGAATCCGCGCGGAATGAAGAGCTGGCGGAAGTTGTCCTCGGAGAGCAGGCAGCCGGTCCACTCCAGGAACGACGGCGAGCCGCGCCGCACGTCGACGGCGACGTCGAACACCTCGCCCCGGGTGACGCGGACGAGCTTGGTCTGCTGCCGGCGGCACTGGAGATGCAGCCCCCGCACAGTGTGCCGGTTCGACCGGGAGTGGTTGTCCTGGACCCAGGGCCGGCCGATGCCGCCTTCCGCGAACGTCGCCGCGTTGTAGCTCTCCAGAAAGAAACCGCGGCCGTCGCGATGAACGACCGGCTCGACGATCAGCACGCTGGGCAGCCCCGTGGCGCGGACCGTTGGCAGGGCGCTCACCGCCCTTCCTCGAGGACCAGGCTGAGGTAGCGGCCGTACCCGTCGCTGGTCTTCGCCGCCAGCCGCCGCAACTGGTCGGCTTCGATGTAGCCCATGCGGTAGGCGACCTCCTCCAGGCAGGCCACTTTCAGTCCCTGCCGCTCCTCGAGCGCCTGAATGAAGTTGCCCGCCTGCAGCAGGGCCTCGTGGGTCCCCGTGTCGAGCCAGGCGATGCCGCGGCCGAGCAGTTCGACCCGGAGCGTCCCTTCGTCCAGGTAGAGCCGGTTCAGGTCGGTGATCTCCAGTTCGCCCCGCACCGAGGGACGGAGCGTCCGCGCCAACTCGACGACGCGGTCGTCGTAGAAGTAGAGGCCCGGCACCGCGTACGGCGACTTCGGCGCCGCCGGCTTCTCCTCCAGGCCGATCACGCGCCGCCCCGCATCGAACTCGACGACGCCGTAGCGCTCCGGATCCCGGACCCGGTAGCCGAAGATCGTGGCGCCGGGCGAGGACATGTGCCGCGCCGCCGCCCGCTGCAAGACGTCCGCCAGTCCGTGGCCGTGGAAGATGTTGTCGCCCAGGGCCAGCGCCGCCCGGGCGCCCCTCAGATGCTCGGCCCCGATCAGGAACGCCTGGGCGATCCCCTCGGGGGCCTCCTGGACGGCGTAGGAGAGCTCGATTCCCAGATCCCGGCCGTCGCCGAGCAGGCGCCGGAACGCGGGCTGGTCGTGCGGCGTGGTGATGATCAGGACCTCCCGCACACCCGCGACCATCAGGCTGGAGAGCGGGTAGTGGATCATCGGCTGGTCGTAGACCGGCAGCAACTGCTTGCTGACCGCCCGCGTCACCGGGTGAAGCCGGGTGCCGGCCCCGCCCGCCAGCAGGATGCCCCGAAGCGGACTCATGTTGCCGCCGTCAACCGCTGCTGCAGTCCCAGCCGGCGCCGTTCGCTGCCGGAAGCGACCGCCTCGCACCAGTCCGGGTGATCGAGGTACCAGCGGACCGTCTCGCGGAGACCCGTTTCGAAGTCGCGCCGCGGCGCCCAATTCAGATCTCTCCGCGCCTTGGCGGCGTCGACCGCATAGCGCAGATCATGGCCCGGCCGGTCTTCGACGAAGGTCACGAGGTCCCGGTAGCTCCCTGCCCCCCTCGCCGCCAGTGAAGGATTCTCCGAGGCCGGGAACTCCGCCTCGAGCGCCGAGCAGACGGCCTCGACGACCTCGAGGTTCGTTCGTTCCGCATCGCCGCCGAAGTTGTAGCTCTGGCCCGGCTCGCCCAGCCGGAGCACACGGAGCAGCCCCTCGCAGTGGTCGTCCACGTGAAGCCAGTCCCGGACGTTCGCACCCTCGCCGTACACCGGAAGCGGCAGTCCGGATGCTGCGTTCAGGATCATCACCGGGATCAGTTTCTCGGGAAACTGGTAGGGACCGTAGTTGTTCGAGCAGTTCGTCACGATCGCCGGCAGGCCGTAGGTACGGCACCAGGAGCGCACGAGATGATCCGCCCCCGCCTTGGACGCCGAGTACGGCGAGCTCGGATCGTAGGGCGTGTCCTCGCGGAACCGCCCTGCCTCGCCGAGGCTTCCGAACACCTCGTCGGTCGAGACGTGGATGAACCGGAACCCCGTCCGCTCCCGTTCCGGCCGCCCGCCGAGATCGAGCCGGGCCGCCTCGAGGAGCTCGTAGGTGCCGAGAACGTTCGTCCGCACGAAGGCTCCGGGGCCGTCGATCGACCGGTCCACGTGGCTTTCGGCCGCCAGGTTCAGGACTGCCGACGGCCGGTGCTCGGCGAACACCCTTCGCACCGCTTCACGGTCCGCGATGTCCCCACGCACGAAGGTGTAGCGGGGGTCGTCGGCCACCCGCTCCAGGTTGCGCAGGCTGCCCGCGTAGGTCAGCTTGTCGAACACGACCACCTGGCGGTTCGCACCGCGAGCGTCGGCGAGCGCGGCAGCCGCGAGGTTGCTGCCGATGAAACCGGCGGCGCCGGTAACGAGGAGCGTCTCCATGGGTTGCTAGGCCGCCGGAGCTTCCGGCAGGACGGCCGACGCCGCCGCCAGGACCTCGCGGTGCAGCAGACCGTTGGTCGCCACGACCCCTCGATTCGTTTCGAGAGTCCGCCCCAGGCTGAAGTCGAGCTCCCGTCCGAAGGCGTCCGTAACGGCGCCGCCGGCTTCCGTCACAACGATGAATCCCGCGGCGTGATCCCAGATCTTCTCGCGGTAGGTGGCGGAAGAGGGCAGGCGGAGGTAGATCGAAGCGTCGCCTCGCGCAATCGCTCCGTACTTGCACTGGCTGTCCATGCGCACGGGAGCCGCCGTGACGCCGAGCCGCTCGGCTATCCCGGCATGCCCGCCCCGGTCCGAGTGCATAGACACCGCCGATTCACAGAACACGGCGGCCGTCGAGTCGGTAATCGGGGAAACGCCGATCCGGCGGGGCGCGTACCCCTCCTCATCCAGCGGCAACTCCCAGGCGCCCCGTCCACGGGTGGCGGCGAACAGGCAGCCGCGACCGTCCGCGGAGGGTAGGTTCGGACAGCCGAGCACTCCCCCCACGACCTCGCCGTCCTCCATCAGGCCGAGCGCGATCGCGTACTGGTCACCGCGCAGGAAGCCCTTCGTACCATCGATCGGATCGAGCACCCAGAACCTGCCGCTCGCGCCGCCGGCGCTCGAACAGCGATCGATCGCTTCGCCAACCTGCTTCGCGGTGACGCCGGGAAGTTCGGATCCGACTGCGTCCACGACCCTGGTCATCACTTCCCGCCCCTCGGGGGTCACGAGGTCCGGCGATGTCTCCTCACCAACGATGGCGTCCTCCGCCGGCAGCGCAAGACTGACCAGTGCCTGGGCCGCGTAGTCCGCGACCGTCACCGGCGAGCGATCGTCCTTGGTCAGGAAGGCGCCCCCAATCTCTGCCTGCAGGCGCCGGGTGACCCGGCTCGCGATGCGGACCGCGCAAACCGCGTCCGCCAGTTCCGCGTAGTTCCTGGAGTCCGGGTCAAGGCGCACGACGGCAATGATACGGGGCAGCCCCACCGCATGCCACACTGAACCGATGCCCCACGGACCGCAGGATGAAGCCGCCCTGGTGGCGGAGGCGATCGAGGGTTCGGAACTCGCCTTCCGGACACTGGTCGAGCGCTACCAGCGGCCCGTCTTCAGTTTGGTCCTGCGGATGGTTCGGGACCACGGTGTCGCCGAGGACGTCACCCAGGAGGTCTTCGTCAAGGCCTGGATGGCGCTCTCCCGCTACGACCCCAGGCGACGTTTCGCAAGCTGGCTGTTCAAGATCGCGAGCAACGCCGCGATCGACCAGCTTCGCCGGAAGAAGCTCCCCACGACGCCGATCGAAACCAGCGACACGGACCAGCTGTCCATCCTGGACCGCATCGAGGACGAGCGCTCGGAGTCCCCCGACACCCTGGTCAAGCGGCGCGAATTGTCGGCCGCTCTCGAAGCGGCGGTGGCGGCTCTGCGACCCGAGTATCGACTCGTCGTTCTGCTCCGGTTCCGGGAGGAACTCCCCTACCGGGACATCGCGGAAGCGACCGGCATGCCGCTCGGAACCGTGAAGACGAACCTGCGCAGGGCGCGCCGCGAGATCGAGGAACGCCTGCGCCAGGATGGCGTAGTGTGAAACACGGCGGATCGGGGACCAGCGTGAAACCACGGCGACCTGGGAAACGTAGGGCGAAGGGCATGCGGAACGTCGTGCCCGAGTCGCCGTCGTACAATCGCACAGGCTGCGAGGAATGAACATGCGGAACCGAATCGACCTCCGGACCCTGTTCCAGTCGCTGGAAGATCCCGTCGCACCGGCGGGACTCACGGAACGCATCATGCGGCAGGTCGCCGCAACCAGCCGGCCGCCCATGACGCCGGTCCGGCGGCCGATCCTGCCCTTCGCGATTCCCCACTGGGCCCGGTTGCCGCTGGCCGTCTCGGCCGCGGCGGCGGTCCTGCTGCTCACCGGCGCCGCCTGGCTGGCCCCCTCGTCCTGGCTGGGTCTGCTCGATAGCCTGCAGGCCTCGCTGTTCACCGCGGTCTGGCTGCTGACCCAGGCGGCGACCGTGCTGGCGGAGAGTGTGGCCCTGCTGAACGGAGCGGTCCGGGTCGGCGAGGTCCTCGACCTGATCCTGAACACGCCGGTGGCGACGATCACGATCGCAGCAGTCACGCTGCTCTGTCTGGTGGGGGTCGCTCTCCTTCACCGGCTGTCGCGGGCGCCCGTCCATCGGACACGGGGTCGAGGATTCAGAGCGGGCGCGCTTCTTGTCGCCTTCGGGCTGTGCTGCACCGGCCTGGCCTTCGGCCAGCCCCAACAGGAGGCCGAGACGGCCGGGGAGGACGCGCGGGAAGAGGCCGCCGCGGCGATCGAAGAGGTCCGGGAGCAGTTGGACGAAGCCCTCGAGGAGGCCGGCGAAAGCGCGCAGGGTGCGGTCGAGGATGCGATCGAGCGCATCGAGGATCTCGAGCGTGACCTGGCCGAAGCCGAAGATGCCGGCGGCGAGAGCGGGCCGGTGGTGCGCGTCGACCTCGACAACAAGGTCGCCTTCGGCAGCACGGTGCGGGTCGGTCGGGACGAAGTGGCCGACGACATCACCTCGATCGGCGGCGGCATCAAGGTCGACGGGGAAGTCCGTGGAGACGCCGTGGCCATCGGCGGCGAAGCGAAGATCGACGGCCGCGTGACCGGCGAGGTGGTCGCCATCGGCGGGGACGTGGAGCTCGGTCCGGACGCGGAAGTGCTGGGGGACATCGTCACCGTCGGCGGCAGAGTGAGCCTCGAAGAAGGCGCGACCGTCCTCGGAGAGATCTCCGAGGTCGACTGGGGCGACTTCGAGTGGGACTGGGACGGCGACTGGTTCGACGGCTGGAGCGGCGACTGGTTCCCCCGGGTCGGCGAGAGACCGCCCTTCTTCCGGGTGGGCAAGGTGTTCGAGTTCGTCCGGGCGATCATCTTCACTGGACTGCTCATCGTGCTCGCGGGCCTGGTTCTGCTCGTGTCGCCGAAGGGCGTCGACCGGGTCCGGGCCGCCGCGGTTTCGGATCCGCTGATCATGCTCGTGGTCGGCTTCGGCATCGAACTGCTCATCCTCCCGGCCCTGATCGTCGCCAGCATTCTGCTCGCGGTGACGGTGATCGGCATTCCGTTCGCCATCCTCCTCTGGCCGGCGGCGCTCGTTGCCCTGGCGCTCGCCCTCGTGCTCGGGTACACCGGAGCGGCGGCCGCAGCCGGCGACTGGTTCCGGAACCGCTTCAAGGGCGCCAACGGGATCGCGGCCGGGAGCTTCGGCGCTCTCGCCCTCGGCGTGCTGACGATCCAGGCCCTGGCCCTCGTGGCCGACCTGCTCGGCTTCCTGGGCCTGCCGTGGTTCTTCCGCTTCATGTTCGGTTTCCCCGGCCTCGTCATCTGCTACCTGGCGTGGACGATCGGCCTCGGCGCCGCCTGCATGACCGCCTTCGGCACGTCCCGCTTCGGCGCGAAGGCGGCCCCCCAGACCGTGCCGCCGACGCCTCCGCCGGCGAGTGACGCGGGTAGCGAGCCTGACGCGGGTGACGCGGGCGCTGGCTCGGGAGACGGCGACACACCGCCTGTCCCCGAACCGCCGGGCGAGCAGAAGGAGTAGCCCTCCGGGAGCCGCTCGCGACAAGGACGATCGCTCGAGCGTAGTAGTCTCCCGCCATGCCAGCCCGCGGGCTCGCCAGTCTGGTCCTGCTCGCAGCTCCCCTGGCAGCTGCGGCCTCCGACGACCTTGCGGAGTCCTGCAGCCGGCTACGGGACGGCTCGAACGCCTACTTCGGAACGCGCCTCGCGGACGAGCTTCGAGCAAGCCTGTCCGCCAGCCCGAACAGCCCCGAGATCCAGGCGCAGCTCGGCGGCGAACTGCTCCGGCTCGGCGACACGGCAGGGGCGATCACGCACCTTGCGGCGGCTACCGAGGCCCTGGCTGCCTCGCCGGAAGTCCGGCCGACCATTCCCGAGTGGAACCTGGCCCTGGCCCACCTCCAGCGGGCGGAGGATCTGAACTGCGTCCACAATGCCGGCGCGGCGCCGGGCCGCTCGGCCGACAGTTGCATCCTCCCGCTCGGCCCGTCCGCGGTCCACGGACGCCCCGAACACGCCCGTGCGGCAGGTGACCTTTTCCTGTCCATGCTGGAGGAAGGCCGCCCGACGGGGCCATGGAGGCACCGGGCAAGGTGGCTGCTCAACGTGGCGCGACGGCTGACCGGGGACTTTCCGGACGGGGTGCCCGCCCGGTTCCGGATCAGCGAGGACGTGTTCACGTCGGCGGCGTTCACCGGCGGTCGCTGGCGCAACCTTGGGCCGGAACTCGGCATCGATGCTCTCGATCTTGCCGGCGGGGCGGTCGTCGACGACTTCGACGGCGACGGCGTTCTCGACCTGATCACTTCGACCTGGGATCCCTGCGGGCCTCTGCAAGCGTTTCGAGGCGACGGCCGCGGCGGTTTCGAGGACACGGGCGAAGCCTGGGGGCTCAGTGGTCAACTCGGTGGGCTGAACCTGATCCACGCCGACTACGACGGCGACGGCCGCCTCGACCTGTTCGTGCTGCGCGGCGCCTGGCTGCTGGAGGAGGGGCGCATCCGCAACTCGTTGCTGCGCAACGAACTGGGCGGCGACGCCGGGCGCTTCGTCGACATCACCGAGGCGGCCGGCCTGGCCGAACCCGCCTATCCGACCCAGGCCGCCGCCTGGGGCGACTACGACGGCGACGGCGACCTTGACCTCTACGTCGGCAACGAGGCGAGCGAGGCCCACGAGTACGCCTCGCAACTGTTCCGCAACCTGGGCAACGGCACGTTCGAGGACGTCGCGGCCGAAGCCGGCGTCAGCAACCTGCGCTACGCCAAGGGCGTCGCCTGGGGCGACGTGGACAACGACGGCGATCTCGACCTCTACGTGTCCAACTTCGGCGCCAACCGGCTCTACGTGAACACGGCTGGCGTCTTCCAGGACGAAGCCATCCGGGCAGGGGTTACCGAGCCGGAGCGGGAGAGCTTCGCTACCTGGTTCTTCGACTACGACAACGACGGCGACCTGGATCTCTACGTCGGCGACTATCGCAACCAGGCCACCGAGGTTGTGGCCTCCTACATGGGCTCGGACCCCGGCGTGGGCCAGCCTCTGCTCTACCGCAACGACTGCGGGCCGGAGCCCGACTGCGGAGGCAGGCTGCGGATGACCGAAGTGTCCCGCGCGCTGGGCATCCGACGGCCCGCTCTGCCGATGGGCGCCAACTACGGCGATCTGGACAACGACGGCTGGCTCGACTTCTACCTGGGCACCGGCGAACCGGATCTCGCCAGCCTGATGCCAAACGTCATGTACCGCTACAACGGCCGGCGCTTCGAGGAAGTCACCTTCGCCGGCGGCTTCGGCCACCTCCAGAAGGGTCACGGCGTCGCCTTCGGCGACCTGGACCATGACGGGGACATGGACCTGCTTCACCAGCTTGGCGGCTTCTACCCGACCGACACCTTCGGCAACGCCCTGTTCGAGAACCCGGGCAGCGAGAACGCGTGGATCACCCTGCGCTTCACCGGCGCCGGCCCCGCCGGCTCGGGGGCCAACCGCTACGGCGTCGGCTCGCGGATCGCCCTGACCGTCGACGGGCCCGGCGGCAAGCGGACGATCCACCGTCTGGTCGGCTCGGGGGGCTCCTTCGGCGGCAACAGCATGCAGCTCGAAGTGGGTCTCGGCGACGCCGCGCGGGTCGACGAGATCCGCGTGCGGTGGGCCGGCAGCGGCACGGCCCAGGTTTTCGAGGACGTCGAGCCGCGGGCGACGTACCGGGTCTCCGAGCATGCGGAGAGCCTCGAACGCGTCGCGGCGCCCTCCTTCCGCCTCGGCGGTGACGGATGAGAGCCCACGCCGCCGGCATCGCCGTTTCGGTAGCGTCAGCGGTCCTGTCCGGCCCGGCCCGGGCAGGAGAGAACGAGGTCCTCTTCACCGACGCCACCAGGAGCGCCGGTCTCGACTTCCGGCACTGGAACGGCATGAGCGGACACCTCTACTACCCGGAAGTCGTCGGCGCCGGCGCGGCGCTCTTCGACTACGACAACGACGGCGACCTCGACCTCTACCTGGTCCAGGGCAACCTCCTCGGCAACGAAGGAGACCGGACCTCGACGACCACGCCGTGGACGGGCGACTGGCCGCCGCGGGACCGCCTGTACCGCAACGACCTGGAGCCCAGCGACGACGGCGCCGCGGTTCGCTTCATCGACGTCACCGAGGAGAGTGGCATCGCGGCCACCGGCTACGGCATGGGAGTGGTCGCGGCGGATCTCGACAACGACGGTTGGGTCGACCTCTACGTGCTGAACCTGGGCGCCAACCAGCTCTGGCGCAACGAGGGCGACGGGACGTTCAGCGACCGGACCGAAGCAAGCGGAACGGGCGATCCGCGCTGGAGCGTCGCCGCGGCGGCCGCCGACTACGACGGCGACCTCGATCTCGACCTGTTCGTCGTGAACTACCTCAACTTCTCCCTGGCCACGCACAAGACCTGCCTTACAGAGCGGGGAGAGGTGGACTACTGCCTGCCGAGCGCCTATCAGCCGGCGCCCGACGCCCTGCTCGTGAACGACGGCTCCGGACGTTTCGAGGATGCGACGGGCGCGGCCGGTCTGGCCGCGGCGCGGCCCGGCAATGGGCTGGGCATCCTCGCGGCCGACCTCGACGGCGACCGGAGGCTCGATTTCTATGTCGCGAACGACCTGATGCCGAACCACCTCTGGCTCAACCGCGGCAACGGCGAACTGGTCGAGGACGGGCTGATCAGCGGCGCTGCTCTCAACTCGGACGGCGAGGCCGAGGCGAGCATGGGCGTCGCGGCGGGCGACTACGACGGAGACGGCGATCCCGATCTGTTCCTGACCCACTTCCACCGCGAGACGAACACGCTCTACCGGAACGACTCGCAACCGGGCTCGGCGCAGTTCCGGGATCGCACGAACGCGACCGACCTCGGCCGGCCGAGCTGGGACGCGACCGCCTTCGGCACCGCCTTCGTCGACCTCGACAACGATGGCTGGCTCGACCTCGCAGCGGTCAACGGCGCCGTGACGTTCGCCGCCGGAAGGCCGCGCACGAAAGACGATCCCTTCCCCCTCGATCAACCGAACCAGGCCTTCCTGAACGTGGCCGACGGCGCGGGCGGACGCCGCTTCGAGCCGGCGACCGCCGGGTTGCTCGACGGCGAGACCCCGTTCGTCAGTCGCGGTCTGGCCGCCGGCGACGTGGACAACGATGGCGACACGGACCTGGTCATCACGAACAACAACGGCCCCGCCCGGCTACTGCTCAACCAGACCGGGACGGAGGGCGACTGGATCGGGGTGGCGCCGGTGCTCGGCGCCGAACGCGGCCGCCGGCCGGCTTCGGGCGTCACCGTGCGCGTGCACCGCGCGGGGGCGCCACCGCTCGTCCGGCTTGCAGGGGGCGGCGGGAGCTACGCCTCGTGGGGAGATCCCCGGGTCGCGGTTTCATCCGGCGGCTCCAGGATCGACCGCATCGAAGTCCAGTGGACGGACGGGACGATCGAAGAGTGGCCCGCGCCCCCGCCCAGGGCCTACACTCCTCTGGTTCGCGGCAGCGGGGAGCGGCGCGGCGAACAGGAAGACGACGCACCATGAGGAAACCAATCCGTCTCCATGGCGCTGCCCTCATCGTTGCGCTCCTGGCGCCTCTCACAGCCGCCGGTCTCCACGCGCAGGAGGCGGAAGCGCCCAGGTTGCTGCCGGTGCCCGAGGTCGACCTGCGCGGGGTCGACGAAGCCGTGCGCGACCAGATCGACCAGCAGCGCGGCCTGCTCGAGGAGGCGCTCGCGCGCGGGCCGGAGACGGTCGCCGACGCCGAACAGCTGGGCCTTCTGTTCGGCGACGCGGGCCAACTCTACCTAGTCTACGACCTGCTGCCGGCCGCGAGAGCCTGCCTGACCAACGCCGCGGCGCTGCAGCCCCGGAACTTCCGCTGGCGCTATCTGCTCGGCAGCGCCGCGGAGCACCTGGGAGAGCTCGAGGAAGCGGTCGAGGCCTACGAGTTGGGCAGATCGCTCCGTCCCGACGACGCCGCGACCGCGATCCGCCTCGGCCGGGTGCATCTCGAACTGGGACGGTTCGAAGAGGCTCGCGGTCACTACCAGCGTGCCCTCGCAATGCCCGGATCCGTGGCTGCGGCTCACTTCGGCCTCGGCCGCGTCGCCTTCGAGACGGACGACCCGACAACCGCGCTCCAGCACTTCCAGACAGCGCTTCGGGAGCAGCCGCGCGCCGACTCGCTTCACTACCACATCGCTCTTTCCCACCGCGCGCTCGGCGACGACGCGGCGATGCGCGCCGCGATGGAGCTCCGGGGTGAAGCCCCGGTCGCTTTCGCCGATCCGATCGCCGCGGAGATCAAGGAGTCGGCGACCGGCATCGGTGCCCAGTTGCTGCTCGGGCGCGTCGCGCTGGCCGCGAACGCCTTCGAGACCGCCGAAGAGCGGTTCCGCGAGGCGGTCCGCGACTCTCCCGAGAGCGCGGCGGCAAAGAGGTCGCTGGCGGCGGCCCTGGAGGCCATGGGTCGGCGGGCGGAAGCCGCCATGTGGTACCAGGAGGCCTTGAACCTGAGCCCGAGCGATGTCGGCCTGCTGTTCCGGACCGGGCTGCTCTACAACAACGAGGGGCGCTACCAGGCCGCGGCCGAGCGGCTCCGGCGCGCGGTCGAGATCGAACCCTCGTTCGGGCCTGCCTGGGTGGAGCTGGCAAGGAGTCTCGGCGCAACAGACGCATACCTGGAAGCCGCGGAAGCTCTGACCCGGGCACTGGAATTGGCCCCGGACGATCGCAATCTCCGCTTCCACCGGGCAGGCAACTACCGGCTTGGCGGTCGCCGGGAGCTCGCCCTCCGCGAGTTCGAGTCCCTGCTGGCGGACTTCGGACTCGATCGCGAGATCGTCCTGCTGCTCGGGCGAATCGAGCAGGAACTCGGCCGGCCGGCCTCGGCCGCCAGACGCTTCGAGCAACTGGTCGAAGCCGGAGCCGACCCGCCCCTGTTGAGTCAGGCCCACTTCGAACTCGCCAACATTCGCACCCAGCAGGAGCGCTACGAGGAAGCGATCCCCCACTACCAGCGCGCGATCGCGGCCAATCCGACGCTGAAGGAGGGGTACTTCAACCTCGGCACGGCGCTCGGCCGGCTGGGAATGTTCACCGAGGCCGCCCTCGCCGCACGCCGCGCGCTCGAACTCGACCCCAGCGACAGCAGGGCCCGGGCGGCCGAGGTCACCGCCCTTCTGCTCGCCGGCGAAGATGCCCGCGTTCGCCTGATGCTGGAACAGACGCTCGAACTTCCCGACCAGGGCGGCAGCGGTTTCTTCGCCCTGCTCCTCGCCGAAGTCCTCGCCGCCTCCGAAGACGACTCCGTGCGGGACGGAACGATGGCCCTGAATCTGGCCACCGATCTGTTCCAGCGCGCCCAGACCCCGGCCCACGGCGCCGTCGTCGCCCTCGCCTACGCCGAGACCGGCGACTTCGAACAGGCTGTCGTCTGGCAGCAACGCCTGATCGACAACCTGGAACGCGCCGGCGCCGGCGCGGCGCTGCCGGACGCCCGGGAACGGTTGGCCGCGTACCAGGCCGGGCGGTCAATTCGGGCGCCCTGGCGGCGCTGACACGCCGCGGCGTGGTGGGACTGCTGCCGCGCCGTGACCGAGGCTGGAGGCTCTCAGCCTGGCGCTACGTCGCACCGAGTGTGTCGGCGCGCCGGCCTTCTGGCCGGCATCCGCTTGTCAGACCGCCAGCTCGTACCGGCCGGGCTGGTCCTCGACAACCTTGCCCTCTTCGACCAGGGCATCCAGGTGCGCCCGCAGGGAAAAGGCGGCGGGGCCGTGGAGCTTGGGGTCGACGTCGGCGTAGATGCGTTCGACCATCTCGGGGATTGTGGCGACGCCGGCGGCGATGGCTTCGAGGGCCTGGTCGGTCCGTTGCTGGCGGTGGCGGTGGATCTCGCGGATCCGGTCGAGCGGGGGCTTGATCGACTCGCCATGGCCGGGGTGAAGGATGTCGATGCCGCCGTCCTGGCCGAGTTCGAGGAGACGTTCGAGGGAGGCCATGTACTGGTTCAGGTTGCCGTCCGGCGGGGCGATGATCGAGGTCGACCAACCCATCACCAGGTCGGCGGTGAATACGGCCCGATCTTCTTCGAGCAGGAAGCAGAGGTGGTCGCTGGCGTGGCCCGGGGTGTGGAGGGCCACCAGGGTGGCGCCGTCGGCCGACAGGCGCTCGTTGTCCTCCAGGCGGCGTCCGGCAGTGAAGGGCGGCTGCTCGCTGAAGGCGAGGATCTGGCAGCCCGCGCGCTCAGCGAGGCGCGGCGCGAGGGGCCAGTGGTCCCGATGCGGGTGGCTGATCAGCACGGCCGCCACTTCGCGATCGCCGACCGCGGCGAGCACGGCCTCGAAGTGGGCGTCGTCCTCTTCCCCGGGGTCGAGCACGAACGCCGGGCCGCCGTCGCCGCCGATGACCCAGGTGTTCGTGCCCGGACCGGTGAACATGCCCGGGTTGTCCTGCGTGACCCGGAGCACGCGGTCGGAGAGCCGCACCGGCGTGCCCTTCAGGAGGGTGTCCAACGTGGGCGCCCTAGCGGCTGAAGGCCCGCTGCCAGTCCTTGACGTTGGCCGAGGAGGGGCGAGTCGCGGCTTCTTCGTAGCCCTCGTCGCCGGGCAGCACGGGACGCGCCGGTTCGTCCGGGGTCCGGCCCAGCAGCACGCGGGGCTGCATGACCGGGAAGCTCTCCTCTGCGTCGACGGCGGCGATCGCTTCGTCCGCCGTCCTGAAGGCGGCCAGCTTATGCAGATTGCGGATGGTGGGGAAGATGATCATCCACTCCTTGCGACGGCCGTGTTCGAGAGCTTCCTCGGCCGTCACCCAGGCGGAACTCGTCAGTTCGTGGTCGTCGTGGCCGGCAGTCTGATTCCCCGGCGCCCGGGTGACGAAGAAGCGGGTGTCGTAGCGCCTCGGCTGTCCCTCCGGCGTGATCCAGTGCGCCCAGTAGCTGATCCGGTCGGTGGCGAGCGTCAGGCTCTCGGCGGCGGCGATGTCGAGTAGGGACCGCCTGCCGGCGTTCAACTCGGCTCGCAAACGTTCGAAGTGCTGCTCGACCGCCCGGTCCGAGAAGTCGAGAATCCCGCCGTCCCGGTCGTAGGCGAGCAGCACACCGGCCTCCTCGAAGCACTCGCGGATCGCGGCCACGTAGAAGGTCAGGCCGCCCTCCTTGAGGGCGAGCCGGGCACTCGCCTCGCGGTCGGTGAGACCGTGGCAGAGCGCCTCGTCGACCCGGTCTTCGGGGTCGACGCGGCCGCCCGGGAAGACGTAGGCGCCCCCGACGAAGTCTGACTGGATGTGGCGGCGCTCCATGAACACCTCGACCCCGCGGTCGCTGTCCCGCAACAGGAGGACGGTCGAGGCGTGCCGGGCAACCACCGGGGATGTCGCCTGATCAGCCATTCTCACCGCCGTCCAATTCTTCGATCAGGTCGTCGGCCGGAGGCTCCGTGGCCTGCAGACGACTGGCGGTGGCCTCCGCGGCGCGCATGGCGCGCAGGAAACTGCGACCCGCGATGTCCTTCAGCTCGTCGTCGCTGTAGCCCCGTCGAACGAGTTCCACGAACAGATCCGGGAAGGTCGACGCGTCCTCCAGGCCGACCGGCACGGTCGGGATGCCGTCGTAATCCGAGCCGATCCCCAGATGCGCGGTGCCGATCAGACCCCGGATGTGGTCGATGTGGTCAGCCACGTCGCCGAGGGATGCCTGGGCTCCCGGGTTCTCACTTCGCCAGGCCGTCAACCGGCGGCGCATCTCCTCCGGCGCGGTGCCCGCGGCCATCAGTCGACGGCGTTCGGCATCCAGGCGCTGAAAGGACGCCCGCACGTTCTCGTTGACGAAGGACGGCACGAAGGTGACCATGACCACACCGCCGTTCTCAACCAGCCGGCGCAGGACGTCGTTCGGCACGTTGCGCGGGCTGGCCGTGACCGCAAACGCCGAGGAGTGGGAGAAAATGACCGGTGCTTCGGACTCGTCCAGCACATGGTGCATCGTCCGCGGCGAAACATGGGAGAGGTCCGCCAGCATGCCGAGCCGGTTCATCTCCCGGATCACCCGCCGGCCGAACGCCGTGAGCCCGCCGTGAGCCGGCCGGTCGGTCGCCGCGTCCGCCCAGGCGACGTTGCTGTTGTGAGTCAGGGTCATGTAGCGAACGCCGACCACGTAGAGTTGCCGCAGAACCCCGAGGGAAGACTCGATCGAGTGGCCGCCCTCGGCGCCGAGCAGGGACGCGACCTTGCCCGCGGCGTGAACGCGCTCGATGTCGTCCGCGGTGAGGGCCAGTTCCAGGTCGTCCGGATAGCGATCGATCAGACGCCTGGTCAGGTCGACCTGCTCGAGCACGACCCGGGCCGCGCCGGCCCCGCTGTAGGAGGTCGGAATGTAGACCGACCAGAACTGGGCGCCCACTCCGCCCTGCCGCAGGCGCCGCAGGTCGGTGTGCATCGGCGGATCGAGCGCCGTGGTGTCCTCGAAGTCGATCCGGTCGAGGTGGTTCGAAACCCGCGTCCGGTACTGCCACGGGACGTCGTTGTGCCCGTCGATCAGCGGCACCTCCCGGAGCAGGCGAAGCACGTGCTCCCGGCTGGCGCGGTCCTCCTGGGCGTCGGTCACGGGCGGTGAACCATAGCTCACCGCCGCGGCCACGACGGCGCCCAGCACGGCGGCCGTTCTGCTTCTCATCCTGGTTCCCCCTCTTTGCAAGGCCGCGATTGTAGGGCAACCGCCGCTGCAGCCGGCAAGCCGGGCGCCGATGCTAGGCTGCGCCCGGTGCAGGGCTGCTGGGCAAGGACGATCGGCATCGTCGGTCTGGGCAGCTTCGGCCGCTTCCTGGTCCGGCACCTGGGCTCCCGGTTCGATGTTCAGGTCTGGGATCGCCGCGATCTGAGTGAGCGGGCCGCCGCGCTGGGTGCGCGCTGGACCGACCTCGAAGGCTGCGCCGGCTGCGACATCGTGATCCCGGCGGTGCCGGTCCAGGATCTGGACGGCCTGGTCGTCGACCTGGCCCCGCGCCTCGCACCGGACGCGCTGGTCGTCGACGTCGCCTCGGTCAAGGTGAAGCCGCTCCGGATCCTCGAGCGGCGCCTGCCCCGGCAGATCCAGTACATCGGCACTCACCCGATGTTCGGCCCCCAGAGCGGCGGCGCCGGCATCCGCGGCCTGAAGGTCGTTCTCTGCCTCCCCGAGCGCCCGGTCGACAGGGAGCGGGTCGAGACGGTGAGAGCCTTCCTGGCGTCGGACCTGGAGCTACAGGTGATCGAAATGTCAGCCGAGGAACACGACTCCGAGATGGCCTACATCCAGGGTCTGACCCACTGGATGGCCAAGGCTCTCCGGGAGATTCACGTCCCGGACCCGGCCCTCGGCACGGTCGCCTACCGGCACATGATGAAGATCGAGGAGAACCTCCGCGACGACTCGGACGATCTGTTCCTGACCATCGCCCGCGAAAACCCGTTCGCCGCCGACGCCCGCCGGGAACTCCGCGAGAGGCTTCGGGAGATCGAGGAGGCGATCGAGGGGGACTAGCTACGACAGCCAGCGCTTGCGGCGCCGGTAGTGCTTGACGTCGCGGTAGCTCTTTCGCTGGCCGACCTGGGTCAGGCCGAGGTAGAACTCCTTGACGTCGGCGTTGTCCTGGAGCTCCGCCGGCGTCCCCTCGAGAACGACGCGGCCTCCCTCCATGATGTAGCCGTAGTGGGCGATCCCGAGGGCGCGGCTGGCGTTCTGTTCGACCAGCAGGATCGTCGTGCCCTCGTCGCGGTTGATGCGCTGGATGATCTCGAAGATCTCCTGGACGAGGAGCGGCGCCAGGCCCAGGGACGGCTCGTCGAGCAGCATCAGCTTCGGCTGCGCCATCATGGCCCGGCCGATGGCCAGCATCTGCTGCTCGCCGCCGGAGAGGAAACCGGCCATCGAGTTGCCCCGTTCCTTGAGACGCGGGAAGTAGCCGTAGACACGGTCCAGCGCCTCGTCCGTGCCGCC
Organism: Acidobacteriota bacterium; assembly: GCA_028875725.1. NCBI lineage: Bacteria > Pseudomonadati > Acidobacteriota > Acidobacteriota bacterium. The sequence continues at coordinate 22,383 of JAPPCR010000019.1, read as the reverse complement.
CTTGTCCCGCGCCGTGTAGGCCCCCGCCAGCAGGTTCTCCTGCGGCGTCAGGTGCTCGAAGACCCGGCGCCCCTCCATCACCTGGAAGATGCCCCGGCGCACGATGTCCTCGGCGGGCAGCTTGTCGATCTGCACGCCCTCGAACTCGACGTTGCCGTCCGTGACCTCGCCGTCCTCGGGATGGAGGAGCCCCGATATCGCCTTGAGCGTGGTCGACTTGCCGGCGCCGTTCGTGCCGAGCAGCGCCGCGATCTGGCCCTGCTCCACCTTGAGCGAGAGCCCCTTGAGCACGAGGATGACGTCGTTGTAGATGACCTCGACGTTGTTCAGGGACAGCATGGCTTGAGCCTGCCCTACTCGGCCGCCCCCAGGCTGGAGGCCATCCGCATCTCGGTCACGGGCTGGAACCTCCCTTCCCTGATCTCGAAGATCCTCATGCCCTTGATGCCGCGATGGTCGGTGGCCGTGAAGGTGACCGGCGCCGTCACGCCTCCCGTGTCCCAGCCGTCGAAGGTCTCGAAGGCAGCGAAGATGGTATCGCCGGTTACTTCGCCGGCCGCGGCCGCCCGTTCGATCGCCTCGGTCACCAGGCTCGCGACCGCCCAGCCCTGGCCGTAGAGCAGCCCCTCCTCGTCGATCGACCCGCCCTTCGACGCGAGGTACTCGGCCGCGTCGTTCAGGCCGTCGACTCCCTCGCCCGGCGGCGAGTAGATGATCGAAGCCAGAACACCTTCCGCGGCGTCGCCCGCCAGATCCAGCAGCACCTCGTTGCTGCAGTAGTTCAGGCAGGCGAAGCGCAGGTCCAGGCCCAGGTCCCGCGCGTTCTTGACGGCAATGGAAACCGGTCCCGACGTGTTCTGGAACACGACCGTGTTGGCGCCGGATTCCGCGATCCGGGTCAGCGTCGCGCTGAAATCCGTGTTGCCCCGCGCCATCTCGTGCGGCGCCATCTCGATGCCGCGCTCCTTCGCGTAGTCCTCGCCCCCCTGGCGCCACGGCGAGAGACCGAACGGACTCGGGTGGTGCATCAGCGCGACGTTCGGCATCTCGCCTCCCGTGGCTTCCGCCTCTTCGATCAGGTAGTCGAGCAGGATGAAGAGCTGGTCGCTGTAGGTCGTGCCGACGAGGAAGTTGAAGGGGGCCTCGGACGGATCTCCCAGTACGTGAGAGAACGATGCCGAGACGAAGGGAATGCGGTCCGCCGCGATCCGGCCACGCAGGGCTTCCGTGTCACCGGTGCCCCAACCCATGAACATGACCGCTCCGGCCTGGACGTACTCGGAGTAGAGCTGCTCGGCCTTCGCCACGTCGTAGCCGTAGTCGTTCCACAGCAGGTCGACCTCGCGGCCGGCAATGCCGCCGAGGTCGTTCAGGCGGGCGTAGTAATCGCGGATCGCCTCGGCGTACAAGGTGCCCACGTCCGAGGTCGCGCCGGTCAGGTCGAAAATCGCACCGATGGTGATCGGCGCATCCGCTTCCGAGACCGGGTCGCCGCCTCCGCAGGCGGCGAGGAGCAACAGAGCTACAGCAGCAAGGCAAACGAGACGGTTCATGTCGTGGTCTCCTGAAGGGGCATGACCGCCCCGGAACAGCCGGTCCGTAAACAACGGATCATACTGGCGCAGAGGCGCCTAGTACGAGAACGGCCAGACGCGGAAGTAGTCCTTCACGTTGCGCCAGAGTTTGGCGAGCCCTTCCGGTTCGAGCACCAGGAAGAGGATGATCACGAGTCCGAAGACGCCCTGCTGCACGTACGGCAGGACCGTCGCCGCCCACGGCGCCGTGTCCTGCAGTGAGCGCCCCAGAGTGTTGATCATCGCTGGCAACAGAACGATGAGGGCCGCCCCGAAGAACGAACCGGAGATCGTCCCCAGGCCGCCGATGATGATCATCGCCAGGTAGGAAATCGAGACTTCGATCGTGAACCGCTCCCAGGTCACGATCGACCGGTAGTGGGCGAGCAAAGCGCCGGAGAGGCCGACCAGGAAGGACGAGGTGGCGAAGGCGAGCAGCTTGTAGCCGAACACGTTGACGCCGATCGCCGAAGCCGCGATGTCCTGGTCCCGGATCGCCACCCAGGCCCGGCCCACGCGGGAGCGGAACAGGTTCGCGGCGAACAGCGCGACCGCGAGCGCGACAACGATCAGTATCCAGTAGAACCGGCCGTCGGTGTTCATCCGGGCGCCGAACAGCTCGGGCGCCGGCACGACGAGCGCTTCCGTTCCGCCGGTGAGGCCGTCCCAGTGCGTGACGACAAACTCGACGATCTGCTGCGCCGCCAGCGTCGCGACGGCCAGGTAGAGGCCCTTGAGCCGCAGGGAAGGCAGTCCGACCACCAGACCGGCGACGGCGGTGATCAGGGCCGCAGCCGGAATGCTCAGGTAGAAGGGAACGTCGAGCCGGACAGTCAGCAGGCCCGATCCATAGGCGCCGACCGCCATGAAGGCGCCCTGGCCGAGGGAGATCTGGCCGGTGTAGCCAACCAGGATGTTGAGGCCAATCGCACCGATCGTGGCGATGGCGATCTGATTGGCCAGGTTGAGCCAGTAGGGGTTGGCCAGGAGCGGGAACACGACGAGGCCGACCAGGAGCAGGCCTGTGCGCACCTTCTGCAACGGCATGCGCCGCAGCGCCATGTCGGAGCGGTAGTCGCTGAAGAAGATTCCGGATTCCATGCCCTACACCCGCTCGATGATCTCCTTGCCGAACAGGCCGTACGGACGAACCATCAGGACCAGGATCAGCACGATGTACGGGACGATGAGCTCCAGGCCCGAAGTCGTGTAGCCGGCCGTGTACGACTCCAGCAGCCCGATGACGCCGCCGCCGACGATCGCGCCGGGCACCGAGTCGAGACCGCCGAGGATGACGACGGGGAACACGCGCAGTCCGATGAAGATGATGTCGTGGCTGACGCCGACCGTGTTCGCCAGCATGATGCCGGCGACCGCCGCGGTGATCGCCGCCATCGCCCAGGCGACAGCGAGGACGCGCTTGATGCTGATGCCCATCGACAGCGCCGCCTGCTGGTCGTCGGCGATGGCGCGCATCGCGATGCCGTCCCGGGTGTAACGGAAGAACAGCGTCAGAACCGTCAGCAGGATCGCAGCGATAGCGATCACGAGCAAACGGTCGAAACCGACGATCGCGCCCAGGAACTCGACTTCTCCCGAGGGGATGAAGTTCGGGAAGGCCTTGGGTCGCACTCCCCAGATGCCGTTCACCACCGCTCGCAGCAGGCTCGAGAGGCCGATCGTGACCATGATCATCGAGATCACCGGCTCGCCGATCAGTGGCCGGAGAACGAGACGCTCCACGATCAAGCCGATCATGGCCGCGGTGAGCAGCGTCGCCAGCACACCCAGACTCCAGGGCAACCCGAACTGGGCAATGAAAGCGAAGGCCAGGTAGGCGCCGAAGAGCAGGAACTCGCCCTGCGCGAAATTGATCACGTCGCTCGCCTTGAAGATCACGACGAAGCCGACCGCCACCAGGGCATAGACCATGCCGTTCGAGAGCCCGGAAACGGTGAGTTGAAGGAAGACGTCGGAGTCCATCGTCCGCTCCTCAGGCGGTGGCGGGCTGAGCGATGCGCAGCCGGGTCTGCAGGACCGCGGTCGTGCCGTCCTGGTAGGTGATCTCGTTCTCGATCTCGACCGCCTCGTCGCCGCCGTAGAGCGCGTTGACGAGCAGGCGGTACCGATCGGCGATGAACCGGCGCCGCACTTTCCGCGTACGCGTCAACTCCTCGTCATCCGCGTCGAGTTCCTTGTGCAGCAGCAGCAGGCGCTGGATCCGGGCCGACTCCGGCAGATCGCCGTTGATGCCGGCCGTATGTTCCAGCACGAGTTCGTAGATCTCCGGCTTCTGGGCGAGGTCCGTGAACGTGGTGTACGGGATCTGGCGCCGTTCGGCCCACTTGCCCGCGTTGGCGAAGTCGATCGTGATCAGCGACGTGACGAACGCGTAGTCGCCGCCGCCGAACACGACCGCCTCCTTGACGTAGGGGCTGAACTTCAGCTTGTTCTCGATGAACTGCGGCGAGAACTGGGTGCCATCGTGCAGCTCCATCACGTCCTTCTTGCGATCGATGACGATCAGGTGCCCGTCGTCGTCCATGTAACCGGCGTCGCCGGAGTAGAGCCAGCCGTCGCGAAGTGCCTCCTCCGTCGCCTCCTCGTTGTTGTAGTAGCCGAGGAAGACGGACGGACTCCTGGTCAGGATCTCGCCGCCTTCGCCGAGCCTGACCTCCGCCCCGGGCACCGGCGTGCCGACCGTCTGGAACTTGATGTCGTCGTCGCGGTGCGCCACCGAAATCCCGGATACCTCGGTCTGGCCGTAGATCTGCTTCAGGTTCACGCCGATGGCGTGGAAGAAGCGGAAGATGTCGGGCCCGAGCGCCGCGCCGCCCGTGTAGGCGCGCCGGATTCGCCGCACCCCGAGCTTGTCGCGCAACCAGAAGAAGCAGCAGGCGTTCGCGATCCAGTTCTGCACGGCCAGCAGCCTGGATAAACCGCCCTCCGCCAGCCGGGTGTCGGCCGCTCTGTAACCGACGCCCAACGCCCAGTTGTAGACCTTGCGCTTGAGCCAGGAGGAATCCTCGATCCGTACCTGGACATCGGACACCATGTTCTCCCAGATGCGGGGCGGCGAGAACATCATGTGCGGTCCGATCTCGCGGATGTCGTGCTGCACCGTCTCCGGTTCTTCAGGAAAGTTCATGGTGAAGCCGACGAGCATTCCGCAGGCCGCGCCGATCATCTGCTCGCCGATCCACGCGAGGGGCAGGAAGGAGACGAACTCGTCGTCGCTCCGCATCGGATCGATGCTCTGAAAGCTGTGCGCCATGGTCAGCAGGTTGCGATGCGAGAGCATCGCCAGCTTCGGCTTGCCCGTGGTCCCGGAGGTGGTCGACAGCAGCGCCACGTCATCGGCGGTCGTGGCTTCGACCCAGCGCTCGAAGTCGTCCGCCGTGCTGCTCGTCGCGGACCGCCCGATCTTCTCCACTTCGGAGAAGCCGAGCAGGAACTCGTGCGGGTAGGCACCGAGTCCGCGGGGGTCGTAGTAGATGACGTTCGCGATCCCCTGGCCGTCCGCTTCAGCGGCGCCGCTCAACTCGTCCCAGACCTCCAGCAGCTTGTCGACCTGCTCCTGGTCCTCGGCAATGACGAAGCGGGCGCCCGCGAACTCGACCAGGTACTGCACTTCGCTCGCCACCGAGTCCTGGTAGACGCCCAGGGAGCGGGCGCCGACCGCCTGGGACGCGAGCTGGGCAATAAGCCACTCGGGCCGGTTGTCCCCCAGCACGGCGACGATGTCGTCCCGCTTGAGTCCGAGTTCAACCAGGCCGCGGGCGAAGTTCCTGACCCGCTCCGCGTATTGCGCCCAGGTGAAGCTCTGCCAGATGCCGAACTCCTTCTCCCGGAGCGCCGCTTCGCCGCCGCGCTCGCGGGCATTCCGGAGCAGCAGCTTTGGCATCGTGTCCGCGTCCCGCGGCAGTTCCGCCAGCGCGGTCATTCGGCGTCTCCCAGGTAGGCGTGAATGACGGCCGGATCGGCGCGCACCTCGTCCGGAGTGCCGCACGCGATCGAACGGCCGAAGTCGAGCACCGCCACGCGGTCCGAGAGATCCATGACGACTCCCATGTCGTGCTCGATCAGCACCGTCGTCACGCCCCATTCCTCGTTCACGTCGAGGACGAAGCGCGCCATGTCCTCCTTCTCCTCCACGTTCATTCCCGCCATCGGCTCGTCGAGCAGAAGGAGCTTCGGATCGAGCGCCAGCGCGCGGGCGAGTTCCACCCGCTTCTGCAGGCCGTAGGCGAGGGTGCCGACCGCCTGGTGGCGCAGGTTCTCGATCTCCAGAAAGTCGATCACGTCCTCCACCGCGGCCCGGTGCCGGATCTCCTCGCGGCGCTGCGGACCCCAGTAGACGCCGCAGCTGAGCACGTTGCCGCGCATGTGGATGTGCCGCCCCAGCATGAGGTTCTCGAGCACCGTCATGCCGCGGAAGAGCTCGATGTTCTGGAACGACCGGGCGATGCCGATCTGGGCCACCTTGTGGGGCGCGCGGCCGACGAGCGAGACCGGCGCCGCCTTTGGCTCCGGCATGTAGGTGATCGAGCCCTGCTGAGGCCGGTAGAGGCCGCTGATCGAGTTCAGCAGCGAGGTCTTGCCGGCGCCGTTCGGCCCGATGATCGCGAACACCTCGCCGTGACGTACGTCCAGCGCGACATCGTTCAGAGCGTGGACGCCGCCAAACGAGAGCGTGACACCGTTGGCCTCGAGACAGGTCGAGGGCAAGGGCTCCTGAGCTTGGGCTTGGGCCACGGCTGCGCGATTGTATGCGCCCCGCCCGTTTCGCGATCTGCAAAGATCGCCGCGCCGCAGATAGTGCACCGACCTGCAGAAGCGGAGGATTCTCCATGCCGGCACGACCCGTCCTGGTTTCAGCGCCCCCCGAACTCGACCTCGCCCGCCCCGAAGAGGTCGGCCTGAACGCCGCGCAACTGGCGTGCATCGACGATCATCTGCGGCGCCGCTACCTGGAGCCGGAGAAGATCGCGGGCTGCCTCACGCTCGTCGCCCGCGGCGGCAAGCCGGCCTGGCTCTCGGCGCAGGGGCTGATGGACCGTGAGCGGAACCGCGTCATGCGGACCGACACGATCTTCCGCATCTACTCGATGACCAAACCGATCACCTCGGTCGCCCTGATGCAGCTCTACGAACAGGGCCACTTCCAGCTCGACGATCCGGTCGAGAAGTTCATCCCCGAGTGGCGCGATCTGAGGGTCTTTGAGAGCGGGAACCACCCGAACTTCCTCACCCGGCCGGTCGATCGCCCGATGACGGTCCGCGACCTGTTCACGCACCAGTCGGGGCTGACCTACGGTTTCATGGAACGCACGAACGTCGACGCCGCGTACCGCGAGCTCGGCATCGGCGGACCGCCGTCCGGCGGCAGCCTGCGCCAGATGATCGAGCAACTCGCGGAGCTGCCCCTCGAGTTCTCGCCCGGCGACGCCTGGAACTACTCGGTCGCCACCGACGTGCTCGCCTACCTGGTCGAGGTCTTCTCCGGCCAGCCGTTCGACGAGTACCTGCAGGAGCACATCACCGGGCCCCTGGGCATGGTCGACACCGGCTTCACAGTGCCCGCGGCCAAGGTCGACCGCTTCGCCGCCAACTACGGGCGAGACCGGAACAAGAAGCTGGTCCTGCTCGACGATCCCCAGACCAGCCACTACACCGGCGAAGTCAGCTTCTTCTCGGGTGGCGGTGGACTCGTGTCGACGATGCACGACTACTACCGCTTCTGCCAGATGATGCTGAACGGCGGGACCTTCGACGGCGCCCGCATCCTCGGCCGCAAGTCGGTGGAGCTCATGACGATGAACCACCTCCCGGACGGCAGCGACCTGACCGACCTGGCGGTCGGCTCCTTCAGCGAGACGACCTACGAGGGGGTCGGCTTCGGTCTCGGCGTCTCCGTCACCCTGGACCTCGCGGTCGCCCAGGCGATCGGCTCGGTCGGCGAGTACGGCTGGGGCGGCGCCGCGAGCACGGCCTTCTGGATCGATCCGAAGGAGGACCTGATCGTGATCTTCATGGTCCAGTTCTGGATGTCGGGCACGTTCAACTTCCGCGGCCAGCTCAAGTCGATTGTCTATCCGGCGCTGACCTGAGCACCGGCGGCACGGTGAAGGACCCGCGTTCGATCTGCGAACGTCGCGCGGAGCAGCGCGACGGCGAACTGCGGCGAACGCGGCGCATCGAGAAGACGGTGTCGTGGTCGCGGCTGGCCGTCGTTCTGGCGGCAGCCGTGCTGGTCTGGCTGTCGGTCCAGGCGAGGCTCTTCCCCCTGCTCTGGGCGGCAGTCCCGGCCCTGCTCTTTCTCGTCCTCGTCGTTCTCCACGAGCGTGTGCTGCAGCGGGCCGAACGGCTGAAGCGGGAACGAGCCTTCTACCGATTCATGCTCGACCGCCTCGACGGCGACTGGCGCGCCGGCGGACGGCCCGGAACACGCTTTGCGGACGATCACGCCGGGCACGTGTACGCCGCGGACCTCGACCTCTTCGGCCCCGACTCGCTGTTCCGGCTATTGAGCCGGGCCCGGACTCGCGGCGGAGAGGAACTTCTGGCGTCGTGGTTGCTCCAGCCCGCGCCGCCCGATGCCCTGCGGCGGCGGCAGGAGGCCGTCCGCGAGCTGGCGCCCGGCCTGGACTTCCGCGAGCGTCTCGCCGCGACCGGTCGAATCGCGCGTACCGACCTCGATCCGGAGGCGCTAGTGTCCTGGGCGGAGGGCGCCTGGGCGGAAGGTGACGGCCGCGCCGCGCTTCCCGGCGCCGGCGGACGGGAGTCCCTCGTGCGCGCCCTGCTGGTTGCCGTCGCCGCCGCCAATCTCCTCACGGTCACGGGCTGGCTGGCCTGGGGTTGGGGGCCATCGCCCTTCCTTGGCCTGGCCGTGCTGCAGATCCTGTGGAGCCTCGCCTGGCGTCAGCGTTTCCGGGCGGTCACGGCCGGCGTCAGGCGGGCGAGCCGTGACCTGAACCTGGTTGCATCGCTACTGGAAGTCATCGAGCGCGAGCCGTTCGAGAGCACGCGCCTGGTCGAACTGGACAGGCGGCTACGAAGCGACGACGGCGTCACCGCCTCCCGCAGCGCCAGGCAACTGCAGCGCCTCGTCGACCTGCTCGACTCGATGCGCAACGCCTTCTTCGTTCCCTTCGGATTGCTGCTGCTCTGGACGCCCCAGGTCGCCTACTCCATCGACTCCTGGCGTCGCCGGCACGGAGACCGGGTCGCCGTCTGGCTCGGGGCACTGGCCGAGGTCGAAGCTCTGGCGAGCCTCGCCTCCCATGCGTTCGAGAACCCGGACCGGACCTACCCCACGCTGGTCGAGCCGTCGGGGGACGGGCGTCCACTGCTCGACGGCCGGGAACTCGGGCATCCGCTGCTGCCGGCCCAGGAGTGCGTGGCGAACGACGTGTTTCTGGCCGGGCCGCTTCGGGAGGCCGACCGGGACGACCGGCAAGCCGAGGCGGCTGGCACAACGGCGGCCCAGTGCCTGATCGTCAGCGGCTCGAACATGTCCGGCAAGAGCACCTTGCTCAGGACCGTCGGCACGAACGTAGCGCTGGCGCAGGCCGGCGCGCCGGTGCGAGCGCGTTCGCTGCGGCTGACGCCGCTGGCGGTCGGCTCCTCGATCCAGCTCCACGACTCGCTCGCCGAGGGCCAGTCCAGGTTCTACGCCGAGATCACGAAGCTCAAGTCCGTGCTCGACCTGACCGAACAGCCGACGCCGGTGCTGTTCCTGCTGGACGAGATCCTCCACGGCACCAACTCCCACGACCGCAGAGTCGGCGCCGAGGCCCTGGTTCGCGGCCTGCTCGACCGCGGCGCGATCGGTCTCGTGACCACGCACGATCTGGCCCTGGCCAGCATCGCCGAGGATTCTGCCGAATCGCGGCTCTGGAACGTCCACTTCCAGGACCGGCTGGAAGACGGCAGGATCCGCTTCGACTACCAGCTTCGCGAGGGCACGGTCACCAGGAGCAACGCCCTCGATCTGATGCGCCAGGTCGGCCTGGACGTGTAGCCGCAGCCCCTTCGACATTTCTGTAGTAACATCAATTGTGCGAGTCGAGTTCGACGAGAGGAAGCGGGCGGCCACACTTGAAGCGAGGGGACTTGACTTGGCCCGCGCCACCGACGTGTTCCGTGGCGCAACGCTGACCGCACAGGATGACCGCTGGAACTACGGAGAGGACCGCTACATAACCGTCGGTTTCTTGGACGACGCGATGGTGGTTCTCGTCTGGACGCCCCGCAGCGATGCATACAGGATCATCAGCATGAGGAAGGCCAATGAACGAGAGCGAGCACTCTACGGCCCAAGACTTTGACCCGGACACCGCGCCGGACCTCTCCCGGGAGGGCTGGCCGGAGAAGTTCGCCAAAGCGCCCGTCCGCCGCGGCCGTCCGCCACTCGCGAAACCGAAGGTGTCGACCACCATTCGGCTGTCGCAGGACGTGATCGACCACTTCCGGGCCGGCGGTCGAGGCTGGCAGACGCGAATCAACGAAGCGCTTCGTGACTGGATCAAGCGGCACGACGCCGCGTGACGTGTGAAGCAGGTCACAGGCCTCGACGAAGACGTCGAGCCGCATGTCGTCGCCGAACCGAGCGAGTAGTGCGCGGAACGCCGCTCAGAAGCCGAGTTCCCCCTTGACTTCCTCGGAGCCGCGCACTCGGCCAGCCTCGACATCGGCCCAGGCTTCCTCCAGACCACGCTCGCACTCCTCACTCACGCGTCGGTCCGTCTCGGGCACGCTCAACAGGAGTCGGGCGTAGGAGTCCGCTCGATTAGTCAGGTACTCCAAGTCCCGCACGGCCGCCGGAACTTCGGCCTCCGTAGACCCTTGGCCAACCGAACCGGTCGGCGCGACAGGTGATGCCCCGACCTCTGTCACCAGCGGAGCCAGGGTCCACATCGTCCTCGTCGGGCGGACGGGCGACCAGAACTCGGACACCGGCGGGCGCCAAGTGAACTACGGGCCGCCTCCGCGGGACCGCGGGACTCTGGCTCAGATCGTGAGCCGGATGGTCTCGACGGTGCCGAGTGGGACGCTGAGAACGGCAGTAGCCGGGCTTCTCCGCCTGACGTTCTGAGGCCTGCATTGCGCGAATCGTGAGTGCTCCTGGCCGAAGGCGGACCAGGCCGCGAGGCCGCAACCGCCCGGGGCATTGGATCGCGGACGATTCCCTGGGGCGTCGCTTCCGGGTAACCGGGAGCGGCGCCTCTCGCCATCGCGCTCTTGTCCTGGCTACACTTACGCGCCGCCTTGGACTAGAATCGGTCGTGCAATGACCGCGACGGTAGTTCCCTTCCACTCGTCGCCTGAGTCGGCGTTTACCCCGGAGCGCGTTCCCGCGCCCGAGCCGGAGACGTGCGTCGTGGACACGGCCGAGGACTTCGGGACGCTGAGGGACCGTGCTAGGGATCTCGTCGCCAAGGGGTCATACAAGGGGGCAGGCACCGTCTACCTCCAGGCCATGGAGGTGGCGACCGCCGATGGTGAGAGCGATCTCGCCGAGGAGGCGCTGTGCGGTTGGGGCGCTGCGGAGACGGAACTCGGCAATGGCACCGAGGTGATGCCGGAGCTCCGCAGGATCCTGCTTGGTAGCGCGGTGGACCACAACTGCTGTCTGGCCGCCTATACCTTGGCGCGCGCTCATGAGCTGGAGGGCGAAGTCAAGAAGGCTCTCTTTTACGCACGGCTGTTCCGCGACCGCGCTGAGTACGTTGAGCGCGCGGGGCTAAGGGGTCTTGCGCAGAATCTCATGGGAAACCTCTTGGTGGCCGAGGGTAGAGAAGCTGATGCTGCGGCGTGTTACCGAGTCGCGCTCCGCTTGTCGGAGGGTGCCGCACCGTCTTGGACGGCTTCGGCCGAAGGCAATCTCGGTTACTGCCTCGTAGTCCAGGCAGCAGGATCCCGTACTCCTCACCGTGCCCGATTCCGGGAAGGGCTCAAGCTGCTGTACCGAAGCCTGCGTACCTTCAGGCGAGAGCGAGCTGAGTGGGACATCGCACTCTCGCACCTTGATCTTTGCTTCGCCCACCTGGAACTCAGACGCACAGCCTGCGCCAAACGGCACGCAGCGACCGCCCTGAAACTCGCCAAGCGCGTTGACGATCTCGACTTGGTCAAGAACTGCCTGTACCTGCTCGGGCAGGCAGCCATCTTGGAAGGCGATACAGAAGCGGCGCGAGCGTCCTTCAGCGACCTTGAGCGGCGCTTCTATCCCGAACGAACCGGCTTGACCGACGTACTGATGTCCGTCGATCTTCGCCAAGTAGTGAACCTGAGGGCGTGATGAAGGGCCTGCTCTCCAGCTGCTGGGGCCGGACGCAAAGCACGGCGGTCATTGCGACGCTAGCTTTGCTGCTCGGCGGTGGCGCGGCGTATGCCGCTGGCAGTGCGCCCGTGTTGGGTAACGGCGGCGACGTCTACCAAGTCAGCATAGGTCCCTACCGCGACCTCTTCCCGGACGGCAGCCAGGCTTCAGAGGACGCGGACGTTCTACGGCTCGAAGCTCGTCGTGGATCGGGCACGGTCGAGTACTACTTGGTCCCCGGCAGCGAATCGGACGACAGCGACCGTACGCCATCCCTGTTCTTCGACGCGGCCACCGAGAAGCTGTACGTCGTCTGGTCGAGCAGCAACGCCTCGACCCTGACCCGTATCAATCTCGCGTCCTTCGACGGCAGCATCTGGTCCGAGACGATTGAGGTCTCCGGCAACATATACAGCGAGAAGTCTGCACCACGCCTCGCCGTCACCCACGACCGTTTCGAGCTGGCAGGCGGAACTGCCGGCGAGTCGAGCACACGGACAGTCCTCCACGTCGTCTGGGCAGAGGACACGACGGACGGCGAGAAGGTCATGTACGCCCCGGTCGTCCTGATCGACGGCGGGCTGGCGTCCACCTGGCGTCGAGTCCACCGGCTGAACGACTACGTGTCCCAGTCGCTGGTTGACGATCCGTTCACGAGTGAGGTGGCGACGAAACTGCTAACCGCACCGACCGTCGACGCGGCTTCCGAACCGAACGCGGTGGTTATCGGCTTTGCCGACAGTGGCACGGGGGCCTTGGTCCAGTTGGAACTCTCCACGCCGGCAACCGAACTCGCGGAACTCGCCGACAGTTTGGCGGACCACCTCGACTCCTCCAGCCTGTGTTCGCGAATCGAGACGGAAGGCTCGGATGCGATCACCTCCGTCGCTTCGGCAGCGAGACACCACATCGTACTTGTCGGCCGCCGCATCCGCAGCCGCGTGCTTGCACCTATCGCGGACGACGTGAGGAGTCACCTGATAGCCGAAGCCAGGGACCTCTGCGACGAGGGCGGCCTGACGAGCGTAACGAGCAACGCCCGTCACCACATTGTCCTAGTAGGCGCTCGAGCCCAGGAAGGCGATCTCCTCGAAGGTGCTGGGAGCGATGACGGTCACGTTCTTCTCGCCGCGGCCCAGGAAATCGGCGACGATTACGTCCAGCATCTCGCCCGGCTGCAGGTGAAGTCAGAGCGGATCGCACCGACGATCGGCGATGGCGAGCCGACGATCCTGGTTTCGCCCAACGGCACCGGAGCGATCGTCGTCTGGGAGAACGCGAACACGCTGACCTACGTCGAGACGGAGACCGGCGAGGCTGGGGACTGGAGCAGCTCCCACACTCTCCAGATCGGCAGCAGCCTCTCGCGCACCGAGGCCTACTCGATGCTTCGCGATCGAGCCCGCTCGCTCGAATAGGAGAGCGGTCCGCGAAGCGGTGCCGGCCTAGCGGCCGGCGCGTTTTCCGGCCGCCTTCGGCGGCAGCGGGTCAGAAGACGCGCGCACCGACAGGCGGGCCCGTTCCCTGCGCGACGGCGTAGTCTGGAGGCCGCGTCGCCCTAGCCAACGACGACTTCCAGCCTGCCGGGGCCAGGGAAGGGGCGCCCAGCGGGCTGGAGGCAAGCGTCTCCCGAGATCGTCACCTCAACCGACGACCCACCGCAGCGCAGCCGACCGAAGCGAGCGCCGACCTCCCATCCACCAATCAAGCGCGAGCGGCCGCTGGGAGCCCCTTCCCTGGCCCCGCCAGGCGGGTGCGTGTCCTGGATGCCGGCGGGGACGCCGGCGCACCCAATGTGAAAGCGCCGCCGGTCGACGCGCTAGGGGCTAGGGACCCAAACGAACGTCGCGTCCCGGACCGCCCTCCAGTTCGTGGCGCAAGGCGTCCCGGCGTTCGAAGAAGGCCGGCAGCAAGGCGTCGGCCAGCGGCGGCACGGGTTCGCTCACCAAAGTCGCCGGGTTGATCCAGCGGCCGTTGCGCTGCACGCGATAGTCGAGATGCGGCCCGGTTGAAAGACCGCTGGAGCCGACGTACCCGATGACCTGGCCCTGATCGACGCGCGCTCCGGAGCGAATGCCTCGCGCGTAGCCGGAGAGGTGCAGATAGGCCGTCAGGTAGCCGTTCGGGTGGCGCAGCCGGACCGTCCGGCCGCCTCCGCCGCGCACACCGGCCGAAAGGACGGTGCCATCCGCCGTCGCCCGCACCGGGGTTCCGACCGGCGCGCCGTAGTCGATGCCGTAGTGCGGCATGCGACGCTTCAGGATCGGGTGGAAGCGACTCAGAGAAAACCGGGACGTGACTCTCGAGTACGGCAGCGGCGAACGGAGGAACTGCCGCCGCAGGGGCTGGCCATCGGCGTCGTAGTACCGGTTGGAACCACCGACACCGCTTCCCTCCTCGGCGAAACTGTAGGCCTCGAGCCAACGGTCCCGGTTCTGGTAGCGCAGGGCGTGGACCGCAGCCACACCCTGGACCTGCCCGTCCAGGAGGAGTTCGTCGAACAGGATCTCGAAACGGTCGCCGACCCGCAGGTCGCGATTGAAATCGAGGTCCCACTGCAGCACCCTCGCCATGCTCCCGGCCAGAGAGACAGGCCCGCCGGCGCGGCGAATCGAGCTCTCAAGGGCTCCGCGCAGTTCGCCGTGGACCAGGCGCCGGATGTGACTGCGTCGATAGGGCCGGTAGCGACTCGTCCAGTCGCCGCCGTTCCGCTCGACCACGACGACGCCCGAGCCCCGGCGCGGCAGCGTGACGCCGACGAGTCCCTCGTCGCGGTGGACCATCGAGTAGAAGGCCTCGCGCGCGCGCAGCTTGCGGGGGTCCAGCACCTCGCTGACCGCCGCGCTGGCCTGATGGAGTTCCGCCTCCGGAACGCCGGCTCGACGCAGAACCCCGTCGAGGGTGTCGCCTCTCCGGATCACGTGCTCCAGCGGGAAGGGCACCTGATCCAGTGCCTCCGGGTCGAGCGCGAAGGCGAGGTCGTCGTCGGTCACGCTGCCTGACGCGGCGCTCACTTCAATGGGCGTAGCCGCGGGGCGGATCGCGAGCCAGCCCAGGAAGATCGCCAGAGCGGCGCTCAGGAGACCTGCGGCCCAACGCCCAAGTTGTTCAGTACGCACGAGTTAGGCACCTCCGGGCCGGGCCCGGAAGTCCTATTCTTCCATGCTCAGGCCGCGTCCTGCTGCCTCGACCGCATCTTTCTTGGCTCTCGAGAGCGGATGTAGCCGTGCTCGCGGGCGTACTGGAGGAGGACAGCCTCCAGCTTCCGCCTGCCCCGGTAGAGCCGGCTCATCACGGTGCCCAGTGGAATGCCGAGCTGATCCGCGATCTCCCGGTAGGACAGTCCCTGCAGGTCGGCCAGTTCGACCGCCGTCCGGTAGTCCTCGGGAAGCGCCTCGAGAGCCTGCTGAACATCCTGATCGAGCGCGTCGACCATCAGCTCTTCCTCCGGGGTGGCGCCGCGCGCGGTCAGCGGCGACTCGAGGAGCTTCGACTCGAAGGAGCCCTCGATCTCGTCGAAGGAGTTCTTGAGCGGCTGGCGCTGGCGCTTCCGGTAGCGGTTGATGAACGTGTTCTTGAGGATCTTGAACAACCAGGCCTTGAAGTTCGTCCCCTCCTGGAACTTGTCGTAGTACTTGTACGCCCGCAGGTAGGTCTCCTGCAGGAGATCCTCGGCGTCCTGACGATTGCGGGACATCCGGTAGGCCGTGCTGTAGAGACTGTCCATGAAGGGCAGCACCTCGGCCTCGAAGTTCCAGCCGCCGTTGTGATCGGCTATGGCGCTCATCTGTGGTTTGCCTCCCCCGCCGCGGCAATGGGGCCGCGACGCCTTGTGTGGGAAGGGGTCAGCACATTCGGTGCCAAGTCCCAAAGGCACGGCGCTCAAGCCGTCATCTTGTTGTCAGAGCACCGTTTTCCGGCCCGACGGCGCCACCGAGGGCGAGCCCCGGCGCTTACACGGAAGCTCCGCGAAACGCCAATATGGCCGGCGCACGCCACAAGGGACGTGCAAGCCGGCCAGAAGGCCTCCCTCCCGGGAGGCTTCAGCGGCGCAGGTTCCCCGGCGCCGCAAACCGCGGCGGGTTCTCCTAGAAGAACCCGCCGCCGCGGAGCGCGATGACGAGGGCGTAGATGACGACCGACTCCATGAAGGCCAGGCCGATCAGCAGCATGATCTGAATGCGGCCGCCCGCGCCCGGATTCCGCGCCAGTCCCGCGCAGGCCTCGCCGGTCGCGCGGCCCTGACCGATCGCGCCGCCGGCCGCGGCAATACCGATGCCCACGGCGGCGCCCAGCAGGCCGAGATTGGCGCCGCCGCCGTCGCCTTCTGCGCCGTCCTGAGCCAATGCCGGAGCGGCAAACAGGGTGAGCAGCAGGGCCACGAGAAGGACGAGCTTTGACTTCTTCATTTCCTGAGAGTCCCTTTCAGTGTGCCGACGCTTCAGCCTCGGCGATGTAAACGGTGGTCAACATGATGAAGATGAAGGTCTGCAGCGTAGCGGCCAGGAGGCCGAGCGCCATGATCGGAAGCGGCAGCGCAAGGGGAACCAGACCGAAGATGGCGGCCGCGGCGAGGTGTTCGCCGAAGACGTTCCCGAACAGCCGCATGCCGAGCGAGAGCACGCGAGCTGCGTGACTGATGATCTCGATCGGTATGAACAGCGGGGCAAGCCAGAGGACCGGGCCGACGAAGTGCCCGAAGTAGCGCAGTCCGTTCCGGCGCAGGCCGAACAGGTGGTACAGCACCCAGGCCGTAATCGAGAGGGCGAACGTGACGTTGACGTTCTGGGTCGGGGGCTGCAGGAAGAAGATGGACCCCGACAGGTTGCTGATGAAGATGAAGAAGGCGAAGGAGGCGATCAGGGGCAGATGTCGCGAGCCGCCCTCGCCGATCGTCTCCTCGAGGAGGTTTCGCATCCAGTGGAGGACAATCTCGACGATCTGTTGCACCTTGCCCGGATCGTCCCGGTTCAGTCCGTTCGACACGATCACCCCCAGTGTCGTCACGACGCCGAAGACGAACAGCGCCATGACGACGTGATCCGGCACTTCGGGGGGCAGGCTCTCCTCGGCTCCCGCCAGACCCACGCCGAACTTCCAGGCCGCGTTCACGGGCTCGTAGAGGATGGAGTGTTCGCCGGCAGCCATAACAGTTGGGGGACTTCGGACGTGGGGGGATGGTGACCGTCGCTCGAACGGATGAGTCGGGCGTGTGTACGGTTACGCGGAGTCGGTCGGCGTACGGGTCGGAACCGGGCTGATCCTCAGGCTAGCGAGGCGAACCGACGCGACGCGCCAGTTCCGAAGCCACCAGTGCCAGAGGCACGACCGAGAATCCCAGGATTAGCGCGATGAACTCCCTTGACCCCACAAGCAGGGCCGCAACGATGAAAGCGCTCAACAACGAATAGCGGAGAACGGTGAACAGAGTGTTCCTGGCGCCAGCACGCCCGTCGACGTTCGGCTCCAACGCGCGAACCTGCATCTCCAGGCCGCGGAAGCTGAAACTACTGACGAGCCCTGCGACTGTCAAGGCAACTGCGGCGCCCGGGCTCCAGGCGAGCGCTGCCGCACCTCCCAGGGCCGTCAGCAGCAGCGACCAGCGAAGAACCCGCTTCGACATCGCTGCCAACTGATCGGCCGTTCCCGAAGGCCCCCGGAAGCCGAGCAGACGGGCGACTTCACGAGCCGCCGAAGCCATCTTCCTCCTCGTCCGCGCTGACTCGCTGGATTGTCTGATAGGCATTGTAGAAGCCCGCCGCGACGCCAAACAGGAAGCCGATCATCGCTCCGATCTTCGGCGCGTCGAACCAGTCTCCGACCGTCTGGCCGGCCAGGAAGCCAAGAACGGAGGCCACCGGGAAGACCAGACCGATGACCGCCACGTCGAGAAGACGGATGGGCAGGCGCATGCCGGGCCCTACGCCCTCGAGTCCCAGAGCACGTCCGACTCGCCGCTAACCAGGTTCTCGTAGCGAGCCATGACGAAGAGCGCGTCGGATAGCCGGTTGACGTAGGTCAGGGCCGGCGCGCCGACCGGCTCGGTGGCGGCGAGCGTTACCAGCCGCCGCTCCGCCCGACGGCAGATGGTCCTGGCCAGGTGCAGCGCGGCCGCCGCGGCGCAGCCACCGGGCAGCACGAAGTTCGCGAGCGGCTCGAGCTCTTCCTGCAACTGGTCGATCGTCTTCTCCAGGGCCTCGACGTGGCGCTGCTCGATGCGCGGCACGGAAGGAGCCTCATCGTCCGGCGGAACGCACAGATCCGAACCGAGATGGAACAGCTCCTGCTGAACCCGGCGGAGGCTGTCGGCAACGGGAGCCGAGGGACCGGAAGCCACCACGACACCCAAAGCCGAGTTCAGCTCGTCGACCGTGCCGTAGGCTTCGACGCGGGCGTCGTCCTTGCGAACCCGGACGCGAACGCCCAGGCCGGTCGTTCCATCGTCGCCGGTCCGCGTGTAGACGCGCGTTATGCGGGGCAAGGGACCCTAGACGTCGTCCCTGATCGCACCTTCGACCGGGCTGCTCGCACCCTCGGTGTAGATGCCACCCGTCAGCTCGAACGACTCGACGGCGCGCTCACGAAGACGCTCCAGCGCCTCGTCGAAGTTCTCGGGGGCCATCTCTTCGTCGCAGAAGGAGCAGCAGCTTTCCCAGGTGTAACCAAGGCCATCGACCTGCTTCCGGCCACCGGGCGTCACCTCGTCGGTGATCGGACACCAAATCGTGCTCATCGCGAGCATGAAGTTCTCCACGTAGCGCTCCTCGGCGGCCTTGGAGGCATACGAATCGGGATCGCCCGCGAACGTCGCGGCGACGCCGGGCTCGCTGCCCCGGTACGCGACACCGCCATGAGTCCAGGTCTCGCCATCGGCTATGGACGGCACGAACTTGACCGGACAGAGGTCCGTCGACTTGAGAGCCTCAGGGATCTTGACCTTGGCCAGATCGACCGCGTCGGGCGGCAACTGTGCGGCAACGGGCGCCACCAGAAAGGCCAAAGCCAGGACCAGGATGAAACGGGACTTTGAACGGCCGGAAACGAGCTTCTTCGACATGGGCGGGAATCCCTCCGCGATGCTGGGAATCGACAAGGAAACACGGCGCCGACGACCGGCGCCAGTTCAGTGAAACAGGGCACGCGAGTATAGCAACCGGCCGCCGACCGCGGCGGGCTCAACTCCCAACCTCGTGGCCATGCACACTGGTACGCTCCGTGACCGTGAGCCGATCCGCGGCAGCATGGCCTCCGAGCTGCCAGGCCGGTCTTGCCACGGTGGCGATGCTGGTGGGACTCTCCAGCCTGTGGGCCGCCACCGCCGCCGGCGCGCAGGAAGGCGGGACGGAGGCGAACGACGAACCTGCAGCCTCGTCTTCCCCGACTGCCGACCGGCTGAGCAGGCGCCACGCCGACTGGCTGGCTGAGGTTTCGGTCCTCATGACGGCTGAGGAACGCGATCTCTTCTTCCAGCTCACTCGGGAGTACCAGCGGGAGGCCTTCATTCGGAAGTTCTGGCAAGTGCGTGATCCGGTGCCCAAAACCGGACGCAACGAGATGCGCGAGCGCTGGGAGGAGCGGGCGGCCTATGCCCGCACCAACTATGGGGGCCTGACGGACGCGCGCTCGCAGGTTCTGCTGATTCACGGCGAGCCTCACCGCATCGTCCAGGTCCGGTGCACCACGACACGCATACCGGCCGAGGTCTGGGTGTACCAGGGAAGCGACCGGGTCCGGTTCAACTTCCTGTTGCTCTTCGTCCGAGCGCGAGGCCTCGGAGAGGCTCGGGTCTGGGCGCCGGGCCGCGGCGACATCCGGGGCGTGGTTGAAGGGGCGAAGGCATGCATCAACGGCCACCTGCTCGAGGACGTCATCGACCAGATGCGCAGCCTGGGACACGAGTACGGGAGCCAGCTCGCACACGTGCTGGCGAAGCCGAGGCCTCGCAACGAAGAGTGGACGGCCGCGTTCGCGGCGGCCAGCACCGACCTGCCACCCGGCGCGTCCCTCTTCTCTGCCGACACCGACTACGACTTCCTCGGCCGGTTTCAGAGCCGTACGGTCGTCGAGGGACGGCTTCGCATCGATCCGGCCGCGATTGCCGTCGGCGAGTTCGCCGGCTACAGGTCGCGCGACTTGGTCCTGGTTGGCGAAGTCATCAAGGATCGTGAACTGTTCGAGTCGTTCCGCTACAAATTCGGCTTCCCCGCCCCCACCGGTGAACAGGGCGCGGCGGGCGGGCCCCTGCTGCTACCGTTTCAGCGCTATCTGCGGCCCGGCGACTACCGATTGATCCTGCGGATCGAGGACGTCAACGGCCTGCGGTTCTTCCGCGGCGAGCAGGACGTCAGCGTCCCCAGACTCTCCGACCTTGCGCCGCTGCCCGGAGGCCAACCGGAGGGCGAACAGTTGCTGGCAGAGGCCGCCCGAAGCGTGGGTACCGAGTCGGTCGACATCCGGTTGCTGAAGCCCGCGGGCGAGATCCTCTCCGGCCTCGTTCGCTTCGACGCGGTTGTCGAGGGCGAGGGAGTGTCGGCCGTCTCCTTCCTCCTCGACGAAACGGCGGTGCTCAGGAAGGCGCATGCGCCCTACAGCGTTGAGCTCGACCTCGGCGACTTCCCCCGGCCCCGTACCCTGCGGGTCGAAGGCGTCGGCGAGAACGGTGAGGTGCTGGCCTGGGACGAGCTGGCGATCAACGCCGGCGACCATAGCTTCACGGTCCGGCTGATCGAGCCCCGGCGCGGTGCGAGCTACGTCTCCAGCCTTCGTGCGCGGGCAGAGGTCGAGCTTCCGGAAGGAGCGACGCTGGATCGGCTCGAGTTCTACCTGAACGAGAACCTGTCCTCGACCCTCTACCAGGAGCCATTCATCCAGCCGATCCAGCTTCCGCCCTCCACCGGCGTGTCCTACGTGCGCGCCGTGGCTCACCTTCGCGACGGCAACACGGCGGAAGATCTCGTCTTCATCAACTCGCCCGGCGACATCGAACGCGTCGAGGTCCAGTTCGTGGAGCTGTTCGTCTCGGTCACGGATCGTCGCGGGCGGCCGCTCGAGAACCTGGAGCTCCCCGACTTCAACGTCCTCGAGGATGGTCGGGAGCAGCGCGTAAGCCGATTCGAGCGGGTCGTCGACCTCCCCATCCATGTAGGCGTCCTGATCGACAACTCCGCTTCCATGCGCGCCTCCCTCGACATCACGCGGCGCGCGGCGCTGAGGTTCTTCGAGCAGGCCGTGAGTCCGCGCGACCGGGCCGCCGTCATCACCTTCAACCGCTTTCCTCAACTGGCTGTCCGCCTGACCAACGACCTGCGGGAACTCGGTAGCGGGCTCGCCGGCCTGACCGCCGAGGGGCAGACCGCCCTCTACGACAGCCTGATCTTCAGCCTCTATCACCTCGCGGGCGTCACCGGTCAGCGCGCGATCCTGCTCCTGACGGACGGGAAGGACGAGGTCTCGCGCTTCTCTTTCGACGAGACTCTCGAGTACGCCCGCCGTGCCGGCGTCACGGTGTACGCCATCGGCCTCGGCATCGACGAAGCCGGTGCCAGGCGCCGGTTGGACAGGCTCAGCGCGCAAACCGGCGGGCAAAGCTACTTCGTCCGCGACCCGGAACTGCTCGACGAGATCTACGCCAACGTCCAGCGTGAGCTTCGCTCGCAGTACATGCTCGCCTACCAGTCCAGCAACAACCGAACCGATGACGGCTTCCGCCGTATCGAGGTGGACGTTCACCGACCCGGTGCCCAGGTCAAGACCATGAGCGGCTACTACCCCTAGCGATCGCCTCTCGGACCAACGAAAAAGGCCCTCGGCGGGAACAACCCACCGAGGGCCTGAGAGGATCCCGGCGACGACCTACTCTCCCACACCGTCGCCGGTGCAGTACCATCGGCGCTGCGGGGCTTAACTGCCGTGTTCGGAATGGGAACGGGTGTTTCCCCCGCGCTACGGTCACCGGAAATCGCCGGATCCACCGCGCGCCACCTACCAGTAGCGCCGGTAACCAAATCGAATCCCTGAAGGGCATCCGTCGAGGCTATCCGCCCCGACCAACCTAAGCGTCCAAGTCCCGAGTGCAGCAATCTTGAAAATGGTCAAGCCGAACGACCGATTAGTACGGGTTAGCTAAACGCCTCGCAGCGCTTACACGCCCCGCCTATCAACCTGGTAATCTGCCAGGGGTCTTCAGGGATACCTCATCTCGAGGCTGGCTTCCCGCTTAGATGCTTTCAGCGGTTATCCGAACCGAACATAGCTACCCAGCTGTGCCGCTGGCGCGACAACTGGTGCACCAGAGGTTCGTCCGTCCCGGTCCTCTCGTACTAGGGACAGCTCCTCTCAAGTATCCTACGCCCACATGAGATAGGGACCGAACTGTCTCGCGACGTTCTAAACCCAGCTCACGTACCACTTTAATCGGCGAACAGCCGAACCCTTGGGACCTGCTTCAGCCCCAGGATGTGATGAGCCGACATCGAGGTGCCAAAC